>QFNA01000187.1 GCA_003248395.1 Citromicrobium sp. | reverse complement strand
GATCGTGTCGCCGCCATGGTCGGGGATGACCACGCCCCGCAGGACCGATGCCTTGGGATAGGCCGCGACGAAGGTGACATCGGTGTGCCACCGGTCCGCGCGCCCGCCGCCCCGGCTCGAGTCGAGTTCGAGGATCGACGCCGAACCTTTCACGACCGGCTGGGTGGGGTGGGGGTCAAGCTCGCCCAGACGCAGGGCAAAGGCCTCTTGCGCGGCGTCGTCCAGATGGGACTGGCCGCGCAAGAACAGCACCTTGTGGCGCAGAAGCGCCTGCCACAGGGCGTCGATCACCGGCTGCGGCAGGTCGGCCGACAGGCGGAGGTCGCGGATCTCGGCCCCGATCCGGGGGGTCACGGGCAGGATGTTTCCCGCGCGCAACGCGTCGAACGTCTGATGCAGGGTCACGGTTTGGGTCCTTTCGGGCAAGCCGATGCCGGTCACGCCAAGGGCGTGCTGGCAACATCGGGAATGTGAGGGATGTCAGGCGGCGTTGGCGGTGACGGGTCGCCTCAGCCAAGGGGTGAACTGCGCCACGGCCCGGTCGATCCGGGCGAGCAGCGGCAGCGCGGCAGGCTGGCCTTCCGTGAAATCGGCGGTCGAGGCATAGACGCCGGTGGGCAGCGTCACCGCCTCGAAGAAGCCGAAGAGGGGGCGCAACTGATGCTCGATCACCAGCGCGTGCTTGTCCCCGCCCCCCGTCGCCGTCAGCAGGACAGGCTTTCCGGCGAGTGCGGCAGGTTCGAGCAGGTCGAAGAGATGCTTGAACAGGCCGGTATAGCTGCCCTTGTAGACCGGGCTGCCGACGATCAGGGCATCGGCCGCGATCACCTGATCGACCAGCGCCCGCGCCTCGGGCGCGAGATCGGCCAGGCTGCGGGCCTGCCCGAGCGAGGGGCCGAAAGCGTCAAGGTCATGCAGGGTGGTCGCGGTGCCGAACTGGGCCGAGACCCGTGCCGCGACCGCCCCGACCAGCGCATGCGTCTTGGAGGGGCGCCCAAGACTTCCCGAGATTCCAATGAGTTGCTGCGGCATCGTGGTGTCCTAAATATCGATCTATGTTGTCGTGTATAATGTTGGATGAGGCCCCGTCTGGCCATTCCAAAGATGCGGCCGAAAAGAGGTTGAAACTTCTGCCGCGGGTCGCGCGGACAGCGGAGGTTTGCCGAAACGGCCCCTCGGGGGCTGCCTGCGGGCGTGGCC
>QFNA01000118.1 GCA_003248395.1 Citromicrobium sp. | reverse complement strand
CACGGCCCCGGCTATTCGGGAGAAACGCCGCTGGTGAACAAGTACTTCTTCCCCGAAGGCGTGGATGTGACCCAGTGGCACACCTATGCGGTGGAATGGACAGACAGCCAGATCGACTTCGTCGTCGATGGCCAAGTCACCTATCGCGTCACGCGCCCGATGGTCGAAAACTATGGCGAGTGGGTCTTCGATACCGAGAAATACGTCATCCTCAACTTCGCCATGGGCGGCGCCTATCCCTTCAAGACAAACCGCATCGAAGAACCCTATAACGGCGTTCCGCAGGCAACCGTCGATGCGGTCAAGACCGGCGAGGTCGCCATGCTGGTCGATTGGGTGCGGGTCTATGCGCCCGAAGACGAAAGGGCCGAGTGATCAGCTCCACGTCGCTTCGGGCGGCAAGCTCATCAGGATGGCGTCGATATTGCCGCCCGTCTTCAGGCCGAACAATGTCCCGCGGTCGTAGACCAGGTTGAATTCGGCATAGCGCCCGCGCCATTCGAGCTGCTGCCGCTTGTCGGCCTCGGTATAGTCACTCTCCATCCGGCGGCGGACGAGCTTGGGGAAGATGTCGAGAAACGCCTCGCCGACCTCCTTGGTGAAGGCGAGATTGCGCTGGAACGCCTCTTCGTCGCGGCACTCCAGATGGTCATAGAATATCCCCCCGACCCCACGATGCACGCCGCGGTGGGGGATATAGAAATACTCGTCCGCCCATTTGCGAAAGCGTTCGTAATAGGTCGGGTTGTGTGCGGCACAGGCGGCGCGGAAGCGGGCGTGGAATTCCTCCGTATCCTCCTGGTAGGGAATCGGCGGATTGAGGTCCGCCCCGCCCCCGAACCATGCCGCCTGCGTGGTGAGGAACCGCGTGTTCATATGGACCGCCGGCACATGCGGGTTGGCCATATGCGCCACCAGGCTGATCCCGGTGGCGGTAAAACCGGGATTGTCTTCGCTCGCCCCGTTGATCGATGCAGCGAATTCGGGCGCGAAATTGCCGCGCACGGTCGATACGTTGACCCCGACCTTCTCGAAGACCTTGCCCTTCATCAATCCGCGCGTGCCGCCGCCCGGATCGTCGTTCCCGTCTTCCTCGCGATCCCAGCTGTCGTACTGGAATATGGCCTCGCTACCTGCCTCGCGCTCGATCGCTTCGAACTCGGTGCAGATCCGCGTCCGCAGGCTTTCGAACCAGTCGCGGGCGGTTTCGGTCTGTTCGGTCCAGTCGGTCATGCACAAGCCCTTGCCATTGCCACTGTCTGGCGGCAATAGCGCCCTCATGGTTCCCCTTTCGTTCGCTGGCGAGGAATGGCTCCTCACCGAAGGCCGCGCGCTCTACTGGCCGCGCGAGCGGGCACTGCTGGTGGCCGATCTGCACCTCGAGAAAGCCAGTTTCTACGCCCGGCATGGCCAACCCTTGCCACCCTACGACAGTCGCGAGACGCTGGAGCGGATAGCTCTGGCGATCCGCGAAACCGGTGCGCGGCGCGTGATCACTCTCGGCGACAACTTCCACGATTCAGATGGCTCGACGCGGCTCGAACCGCATGCCTGCGGGATGCTCGAGGCGCTGACCAAGGCCGTCGACTGGGTGTGGATCACCGGCAATCACGATCCTGATATGGAGGCCCGCTGCGGCGGCACGCTGGTCGAGGAGCTGGCGATCGGTCCCGCCATCTTGCGACACCGCGCCAAACCGGGTGAACGGCGACCGGAATTGTCGGGTCACTATCACCCTTGCCTGAAACTCAGGGTTCGGCAGCGCACGATCCGCCGTCCCTGTGTCGTGGTGAGCGCGAATGACGGCCATGGCGGCGAACGGTCCGGGCGCATGATACTCCCGGCTTTCGGAGCCTTCACCGGCGGGATGGACGCCGGCGACCCGGCCATTGTCAGGGCGCTGCAGCCTGCGGATCGGATCGACGCGGTTCTGCCTGCGAGCGGGAAGCTCACCCGATTCAACCTGTGGCTGAACGCCGCGTGAAAAAAGCCGCCCCGCTCGACTAGCGGAACAGGTGGATTCCTCCTACATAGCATCGGTCAAAACGGCAGAATCAGGAGATATACCCATAGCCCGTCCACCCCGGCGCAGCATGCAAATGCCCGTGAAAAGCGGCCCGCGCTACGATAACATGATCAATGTCCCCAAGGTCCGCGTGATCGATCACGAAGGCGAAAACCTGGGGGTGATGTACACCCGCGAAGCGACCGAACAGGCCAATGAACTGGGTCTCAACCTCGTCGAAGTGAGCCCCAATGCGGACCCGCCGGTGTGCAAGTTCCTCGACGTCGGCAAATATCGCTACGAGGCGCAGAAGAAAGCGAACCTCGCGCGAAAGACGCAGAAGACGCAGGAAATCAAAGAAATCAAGATGCGTCCGAACATCGACGATCACGACTACGACGTGAAGATGAAGAACGTGAACAAGTTCATCGAGAACGGCGACAAGGTGAAGTGCACCCTGCGCTTCCGCGGTCGCGAAATGGCCCACCAGCAACTCGGCATGGACCTGCTCAATCGCGTGCGCGACGATGTGGAGGAAATCGCCAAGGTCGAAGCCTTCCCGCGGCTCGAAGGGCGGCAAATGGTGATGGTGCTCGCGCCCAAATAGGCGCCCCGTACCTGAACGAACACGACGAACCGGGGAACGCCGCATGGTGCTCTCCGGTTTTTCATTGCATGACCAGACATATTCTCGTGCCCGGCCTCGCGCTGGCAATCACGCTCACCGCCTGCAATGAGCCGGCAGACAACCGCGAGCAGGTCAGCAGCGTCGACCTCGACCAGCCCGCCGCCGGCGACGTGCCGGCCCCTCCACCGCCACCGCCCGCTCCAACAAACGATGCGGCCAATGATGGCTCGCCCGATCTTGAACCCGGTCGGCTGGATCCGACTGTCGAACGGACCGAAACGGGCGCACGCAATGTGCTCCTATTCTTCGCCCGCGCAATCGAGCTTGAGGAGTGGGATCAGGCGTGGGGGATGCTTGACGACGCCAGCAAGCGTCGCTGGCCACGCGCACAATGGCGGGATCTGTTTGCCGACATGGGAGAGATCACCGTGGCTGTTCCGAATGGCCAGATGGAGGGCGCCGCTGGCTCGTCTTATTACAGCGTCCCTGCCACCATCAGCGGCGACGCCGGTAACACGCGGTACGAGGGCACGATTGTGCTCAAACGCATCAACGACGTTCCCGGCGCCGATGCACAGCAACTTCGCTGGCATATCGACAGTGTGGATCTGACACGCGCCAACTAGCCTGCGGTCGCGCCGCTTGCTAGCAGCCGCGATCGGGAGGTGCGCGTGAAAGCCAGGCAGATCGGATTCATTGTGGGCGTGTTGGCATTATGTGCCACGATCGTCCTTCCGGCACCTTCGGGGATGAGCCGCGAAGCCTTCGTCACGGCAGGGCTCGTCCTCCTGATGGCGTCCTGGTGGATGACCGAAGCGCTCCCCCTGACGGCAACGGCGCTAATGCCGTTTCTCGTCTTGCCCTTCGCCGGCGTGATGGACGCCAGGGAAACGGCGGCGTCATACTATTCGCCCATCCTGTTCCTGATCCTGGGCGGCGCATTCATCGCACTCGCGATCGAGCGAACCGGATTGCATCGCCGCCTTGCCCAGTTCCTGCTGCGCGCAGCGGGCAGGCGCGGCGGTCAGACGGGCGTCTTGCTCGCTTTCATGGCCACCGCTGCGATCCTGTCCATGCTGATATCGAACACATCGACTGCGCTCATCATGATGCCGATGGCGGTTGCCGTGTTGCGTGGCGGCGGCTCGCAGGACGACGAGTTCGAAGGCATGGCCGGGGCATTGCCGATGGGTATCGCCTTTGCCGCCAGCATCGGCGGGCTCGGGACGCTGGTCGGCTCGCCCACCAATGCGATCGCGGTGGGGCTGGTCGAAACACTCACCGGCTTTCGCATAACCTTCGCGCAATGGGCGCTATACGGCATGCCCGTGGTCATAATCGGCGTCCCGCTCGCGACCTGGCTCGTTGCGCGGGTGCAGAACGTGGCCGATCATCCCTTCGACACTGCCGCCGCACGTCGCGCCATCGATATCCATGCCGACTGGACGAGCGCAGAACGCCGGCTCGTCCCCATCGTCATCGTCACATTCCTGCTGTGGATGGGCCAACGCTGGATCGCGCCGTTCCTGCCCGACGGATCGCTCACCGACGGGACCATCGCCATTGCCATGGGGCTGACCCTCTTCCTGCTGCCCGACGGAACGGGGAGGCCGCTGCTGACCTGGGAAGAGGCCAACCGTGCGCCATGGGGCGTCATCATGATGTTCGGCGGGGGGCTCGCGCTTGCCGCCGGCATGGCGCAAAGCGGGCTGGCCGCATGGCTGGGTCAGGCGCTCCTGCCGCTGGAGGCCTTCCCCCTCATTGTCACCACGCTCGCTGTGGTCGCCATGGTCGTTCTGATTACCGAATTCGCCAGCAATGTCGCCACTGCAAGCGGCATCATCCCCGTGGTCGCCAGCCTTGCCGTCGCACTCGGCGCAGATCCGGTCTTGATTGCGATGCCCGCCGCGCTAGCCGCCAGCTGGGGTTTCATGCTGCCTTCGGGCACGGGGCCGAACGCCATCGCCTGGGCAACCGGGCGCATCCGCATAGAGCGCATGGTGAAAGCCGGAGTGATGCTCGATCGGCTGGCGTGCTGATGATTACCGGCGTCGTTTGGGGGATGCACGCGCTCGTCGCTTGAAACCTGACCGCACCGACCGTAATCGGAAATTGAAGCTATGGCGCTGGCAGAGAAGCGTTCCTGCGGAGGTTAGGGACGGGCGCTGCCTCCAGCCGGACTGGCCCCCGCCTTCCTGGGGGCGTTCTCGCAAGGAAGGATGCTCGTACCATGAGCGACAACGATATCGATCCCACCACGCCGCGCAAGAATCCCACGCCCGAAGTCACGAAGATCGCGGGCCGCAAGCTCAAGCCCAGCACGCTGATGATGGGACACGGCTATGATCCGGTCCTGTCCGAAGGAAGCCTGAAGGCACCGATCTTCCTCACCAGCACCTTCGCATTCCCCAGCGCGGCAGACGGTAAACGCCATTTCGAAGGCATCACCGGCAAGCGGCCGGGCGGTGCCGAGGGCCTGGTCTATTCGCGCTTCAACGCGCCCAACCAGGAAATTCTCGAGGATCGCCTCGCCGTCTGGGACGGGGCGGAGGAAGCACTGAGCTTCTCCAGCGGCATGACCGCCATCGCCGTGCTGCTTCTTGCAGCATGCAAGGCAGGCGACGTGATCGTCCACTCCGGCCCGCTCTATGCCGCATCGGAAGGCTTCATTGCCAAGACGATGGCGAAATACGGCGTCACCTTCATCGACTTTCCTGCCGGTGCCAGCAGGCAGCAGCTGGACGAGGTAATGTCGCGCGCCAAGGCGCAGGCGGAAAAGCAGGGCGGCGAGGTGCCGATGATCTATCTCGAAAGCCCGGGCAATCCGACCAACGCGCTCGTGGATGTCGAGGCAGTCAGGGACGCGCGCGATGCGCATTTCGATCCGGATAAATGCTCGATCGCCATCGACAATACCTTCCTCGGACCCTTGTGGCAGCGTCCTCTGGAACATGGCGCGGATCTCGTGGTCTACTCGCTTACCAAATATGTCGGCGGCCACTCCGATCTCGTCGCGGGCAGCGTCGCGGGCAGGAAGCGCTTCATCGATGCCATTCGCATGCTGCGCAA
>QFNA01000117.1 GCA_003248395.1 Citromicrobium sp. | reverse complement strand
CGCGACGTGCGCCAGGAACGCCGCGAATTCCGCCGCGAGCGGCGCGACGACCGGCGCGACCGGAGGCCCTATCGCGGTTACTGATCGCGAAGACCACTATCGATGGGAAATGGCGAAGGGGGCGGTGGGCCCCCTTTTTCATGGCTGCATTTGCGGCAGCGAATAGATGAAGGAGAGCAGCGCCGCGCGGCCGGATCGGCCCGGCCCGGCGCACTGCCTCAGCGGATGCGGTGCATGTTGCGCTTACGCTCTTTCTTGCGGCGATTGTACAGGATCAGCCCGACCACCGCGAGGATCGAGAGCGCAATAAGGGCGTAGGCGAGAAGTGTGCGTGGTTCCATCGGTGCGACCCTTCGAATCGTTTTATTGTTTTGCCTGACCGGCTTGCGGCGCAGGATTATATTGCAAATGCGTCGGTTTCATTGCGATGCGACCAGCCGTTGCCAGCCGCAGCCGGGCCGACACGCGGCGGATGTCCGCTCCGAACCGGCCCACCAGAAGCGAGATACGTCCAGGGGCGAAACGGGTTCCCGGCTTCGGGGTAACCATTCGTATGCAGGCGTTTGGTGGCAAGCTGGCGCGGTGCAGGCGGAAGATCGGGCGGCCTAGCCAAGGTATTGGCGCGGTTCGGGAATTGCGGCATGATCGGCCGATGCAGAACGAAACCAGGATGACGGGCGACCTGTCCCCCGTGGCCCCCCACTCGCGCGATGGTTTGGTACCGAAAGCGAGCCGGCGCAGGAGCTGGCTGGCCGTCGCCATCGTCATGGCGCTCGGCGGATGCTCCGACCCATCGGATGGTCAAGACATGGAAAGAGAAATCGTCGAAAGCTTGCGTGTCGGCGAAGCAGCGGCGGACTCGACGCCCCCGTTCGGTTTCGATCTCTACCCCGATGCCAAAGTTACCATGGCGCTGTTGCAAGGAATGAGCCTGGCGATCCGTTCGGACGCGAGCCTTGAGGCTATTGCCGATTTTTACGAGGGTCAGCTCACAGACCACGGCTGGCAGATCGAAAGTCGCGAACGCGAGGACGGGAAGATCACGCTTACCGGCGTCATGCCGTCGAAGCCCAGTGAGACGATGAAAATTGCAATAGGTCATATGAAAGGACACAGCGGCGAATTCAGCCTGACGTTTTTGAAGCTAATCCATGATGCGTAGATGCCTTTGCCCAAGCGCCATACCGATCCCCATCTTCCTGGAGGACATCCGATGCGAGCCGTAGCGAGCCTGCTGCTGGGGCTCGCCCTCGCCGGGTGCGCGAAGGTGCCCGCAACCCATGCGCCCGCAATGGCCGTTCGGGACGGCCATTGCGCCGTGCCCGAAGGGTGGGCCGATGTCGCAGCGCGCGATCCCGATTTCGTGGTTTTCGGCGAATGGCACGGGACCCGCGAAGCCCCGGCCTTCGTCGGATCGCTGGCGTGCGGCCTGGCCCGGCAGGGCCAGCGGCTATTGATCGCGATCGAGTTCTCGCCGGAACATGACGCCGCGCTGCAAAGGGCATGGACCGCCGACGAAGAAAAGTTCGAAAGCCTGCTGCTCGACGCCGGGTGGCGCGGTCGGGCCGACGGCGTCGGCAGCGAGGCCATGTATGCCATGCTGCGCGACCTGCATCGGTTGCGGTTGGAAGGGCATGCGATCGCCGTCACTGCATTCAACGGCGCTGGCGGGGACGAACAGAGGGCGCGCTTTGCCCACCTGCCCAGCCAGGGGCCGCACGAAGCCGCGCAGGCCGAGAATATTGCGCAAGCCGCCCGGGCCGGTTCGTATGACCGTGTGCTGGTGCTTGTCGGCGAATTGCATGCACGAAAGCAACCGGTCATATTGGGGAATGGCAAGTTCGATCCGATGGCGAGACGGCTGCGGGAGTATGGCGCGGTCCTCTCGCTCGACATGCGATATGATGACGGGTCGACCTGGAACTGCCAGAAAGAATGCAAGGTGCACCCGACCAAGGGTAACGCGTCCTTCGGCCGCGAGCGCTTTATTGCGCTGGGCGGCGATGAAGAGGATGGACGCGAAAGCAATTTCGACGGTTTCTATTGGGTCGGGCCGGTCTCGGCATCGCCCCCGAAGGCCCCGGATCACGACTGAGTGTGGCGGTTGTGAGGGCCGCTTCGCCTTGGTGTAATCTGCAAGCAGGAGCTTATGCCCGCGGATTGGCGGCTTGCTTCGGACAGGATCGTGAAATAACCCGATCTAACAAGGTCTTCTGCGCTTTTCGCATTTTGACCCTAAGCCAATCGTGTGATTATGAATTCAAGCGTCAGGGGTCGGGGGTCAAGTCGGGATATGTTGGGCAAGGTCATTGGATGGTTTGGCCGCAAGACCGTACTTTATATCGCTCTGATCCTCGCCATTTTCGGGTACGCACTTTGGACTTCGGGCGACGTACAAAGGATTTGGCAAAGGTCACAATACCTAAATCAACAGCAAGCCCGTGACTTGGAAAGGATCATCAAAGAAGCTGAAGGCCATCAGAGAAATCTGGAAACAAGGCTGAAATATGAAGGTGAATCGGCCCGGAAAGACGGTGTTGAAGAACTAGACAGAAAAATTTCCGGCACCCAACGCGAAATAGCGCGCTTAAACAGCAAAAAGCCCGATACGCTGAGCACCGGTCTATCAATGGCAACACTCGACATGGATGCATTGCAACGCGAGCAGATGCGGCAAATCAATCTCGCATTCCTAGAGCGGAAATTGAAGGGGCTGAAACACGCTAAGGACGCTGCAGAAAAGGTATCTAATCGCGAAAGCGCCCATCGAGACGCTGTCGATAAAAGAAAATCATGCAATGATGCCAAGGCGGCCGTTCTTGCATTTGACCATTCGTGGACGGCGACGATCGACAGGTTGCCCTTCCGCAATCGGCGCGCGCCGCTTGTCAACAACATGAATAAAAAATGCAACGACGCAGAAAGTGCCAAGAAAGAATTCGACGACGCCAGATTAGCTGCCTCGAAAGGTCTAAGTCATTCTCAGGCTTGGATGAAGAACGATCTTCCGGATACAACGAAAAACCTAAAAAGCAGGCTGATTGAGGAGCGGGAGGCGGCAGAAGATACGATTTCGGCAAGAGCGGATTGGGCATGGACACATTATGAAGGTGAAATTATCCTGAAGCGCGCCCTCGTGGCGCTCATCCTAATTATTGCCAGCCCCTTCCTAATCCGGATATTCGCCTGGTTCGTCCTCGCGCCTCTCGCAATGCGGCGCACCTCGATACGGTTGAGTGTGCCCGATGGGCGAGGTACCGCCATCGCTCCTGCAGCACCTTCCCGCAGTTCGGTTACGGTGCGTCTTCAGGAGGGCGAAGAACTTCTGGTGCGGCAAGATTACTTGCAAACCACCAGCGAAATGAGTGTACACGATCACCGGTGGCTGCTCGATTGGAAAAAGCCGCTGACCAGTATCGCCACAGGCCTTACAGTTCTCACTCGAGTGCGTGGCCAGGGTAACGCGACATCAATCTCAGCCACTCGGGAAGGGCTCGCAGAGGTAACTCTCTTGGAATTGCCCGAGGGTGGAGCATGCGTGCTTCAGCCGAGGGCGCTTGCTGCAGTGGTGCAGCCGATAAAACGCCCAATGCGTATTACATCTCATTGGCGGTTAGGCTCTCTAAACGCCTGGCTTACCTTCCAACTGCGCTATCTTGTTTTTCATGGTCCATCCCGTTTGATTCTTAAAGGTGGGCGCGGTGTACGAGTAGAGCCAGCAGCGCAGGGCCGGGTGTTTGGGCAGGACCAACTTGTCGGCTTTTCTGCAAATCTCGCCTATTCGGTAGCGCGCACAGAAACATTTTGGCCCTATTTTCTGGGGCGGCAGCAGTTGCTCAAGGATCGAGTCATGGCAGGTGACGGGGTGCTGATTGTCGAGGAAGCGCCATCGACTGTCCATCGCGGTGAAGTCCGCCGAGGCCTCGAAGGAATGATCGATGCCGGGATGAAGGCGTTTGGAATGTAGCGCGTTCAGTGCTGATGTTACGAAGAATAGCAGACAAACCGCCAAAGACCTAGCGGCGGCGGGACTTGCACCACGGATAGCCGCGCCGCCTCCGGCCCGCCCTGCATTAACAGGCGCGGCTATCGCGAGCTCAATCGCAGGTGCCGTAATTGTCGCGCATGCGCTGGAGGTTCTGGGCTAGCGTGTCGAGGCCTGCTTCGGCGCGGTAGCGGGCGACGGCGGCCATGTCTTTCACCGGTTGCGGGGCGTAGGCGCCGTCGACGCATTCGAATTGCGTGGCGTAGCGCTGCTTGCCCGACAGCGCGAGCATGACGCGGTCGTAGAGATAGGCGTAGTCGCGGCCCGACACCTCCTGCTGCGCGACCAGCGGTTCCATCATCTGCAGCGCATCGAGCTGGAACACCGGATCGGCATCGGCATGCTGGGCGAGCAGCCAGGCGTTGTGCGCGGCGGTCTCGCCGACGACCGAAATCCGCGGCCAGCCGTGCTGCGCGACCCGGTCTTTCAGCCACTGCGTATTCTCGCGATCGAGGCGCATCATCTCGATCCCCATCCGGGCCTGGATGATCGCGCGGCCAATGGGTGAGACATCGGGCGCGTGGGCCATCGAACCCGCGCCCCAGCCCATGCCGCGCCGCACCATCTGTTCCGCCCGCGTCCGCTGTTCGAGCGCGCGGCCGAAATCGGCGGGCGGGATGTCGGGAAGGTCCTCGGCAAGCGCGACGGCCATGAGCCAGGTTTCGTAAAGCGGGCGGACGCGCGCGAGCTCTTCGGTGAGTTGCGCGAAGGTGAGATCGTCGGTCAGATCGGGCGTTACGAGCGGCTGGATGCACAGGACCGGACCGGCGGGGAACCGGCTGGCGTCGTCACGCGTGAAACCGCGCCGGGCAAGTTCGTGGACAATAGCGTCCTCGGCAGGGCGCGTGCAGGCAGAAGACCACTCTAGGATCGCCTTGTACTCGGCTTTCTCGGCCGCATTGGCGGTGATGAGGCTGCCCTTGAGATAGGCGAAATCGCCCGGATCGAATGCGCCGTCGGTGATGTAGGGTTCGAGGATGGCGGGCGGAGGGGGCGTGGATGTCGGCTCTGATGTCGGCTCCGGCGGCGGCTCGGTTGCGGCGCAGAGCAGCAGGCTGGCCAGCGGCAGGGCGAAATGCCGGAATTTCATGGATGTGGCCTCCCTCGTGTTGAGGCACCATGCGCGCTACGCCGCGGGCTGGCAAGACGGATCGCGCGATGACTTATTAACCTATTTGGCACTTTATGCTTGACAGCGTCACGCTCTTATGGCACAAATACAGAACATCGCGATAGTGTGATTCGAAACGGGCGGGGCCTTTCCCATTGGGACGGGCCGCCGCCCGTTTTCGCGTCCGCTGTCGTATTCGATCATGCGACGGGAGAAAACGGGATGAGAAAGCAACGCAGCATACCCGGCTGGGTACCGGTGTTCCTTGCCCATCTGGCGGAGACAGGCGTCATCAAGCGGTCGGCGGACCATGCGTCGATTTCGCAGGGAACGGTCAATTCGCGGCGCAGGCGCCACCCCGAATTCGACAGCGAATGCCGGCGGGCGCTGGAGGGGCATGGCTACACGCGCCGCACCGGTCCGGACGACGCCCCGACGACGCCCGACTGGTGCAGGCCTTTCCTGGCGGCGCTGGCGGAGACATCGAATGTCGCCGCATCCGCCGCCGCTGCAGGGATCGCCAAGCACAAGGCCTATCGCCTGCGCCGCGAGCGCCCGGAATTCGCGCGCGAATGGTATGCGGCGCTGGCAGAGGGGTATGACAA
>QFNA01000005.1 GCA_003248395.1 Citromicrobium sp. | reverse complement strand
CCAGGGGATGACCGGCGACACCGGCACGTTCCACACGCAGCAGGCGCTCGATTACGGGACGCAGATGGTTGCGGGTGTGACGCCGGGCAAAGGCGGCACCACGCATATCGGCCTGCCCAACTTCAACACCGTGCGTGAGGCAAAGGCCGAAACCGGCGCGACCGCATCGTGCATCTACGTGCCGCCGCCATTTGCAGCCGACGCCATCTGCGAGGCGATCGACGCGGAGATGGAGCTGATCGTTGCGATTACCGAAGGCATCCCCGTGCCGAACTGCCCCGGCGTGCTGACGCCCGGCGAGTGCAAGATCGGCATCATGCCCGGTTCGATCTTCAAGAAGGGCAGCGTCGGCGTGGTCTCGCGCTCGGGCACGCTGACCTATGAAGCCGTGCACCAGACCACCATGGTCGGCCTCGGCCAGACCACCGCGGTCGGCATCGGCGGCGACCCGGTCAACGGCACCAATTTCATCGACGTGCTCGACATGTTCCTCGACGACGATGCCACCAAGTCGATCATCATGATCGGCGAGATCGGCGGCAGCGCGGAAGAAGAAGCGGCCGAGTTCATCAAGCAGGAAGCCGCCAAGGGCCGCCAGAAGCCGATGGTCGGCTTCATCGCCGGTCGCACGGCGCCTCCGGGCCGCCGCATGGGCCACGCCGGTGCGATCGTCTCGGGCGGCCAGGGCGGCGCCGACGACAAGATCGCGGCGATGGAGGCTGCGGGCATCCGCGTCTCGCCCTCGCCCAGCGAGCTCGGCACCACGCTCGATGCGATGCTGAAGGAACTCGCCTGATCGCGCGCGCGGAACGCCCCACTCCTCCCCGGGGAGCCTTCCGCGCCGCCAGGGCATTGAAGATCTGAGCCGACAGAAGGATCGGCGCGAAAGGTAACCCGATGGGTAACGAGAGCCACGATTTCCTGCCCGAAATGGGCGACCAGGAAGGCCCGCAACCGGGCCCGAGCTGGGGCAACCCGCGCTGGTTGTCAGAAGTCGTCGACAGCGGCGCGGACCTGACTGCCGCGCTCGACCCCACGCAGATGCGCGCTGCCGTCGCACAGGCCGCCGAGAAAGCGGGAAAACAGCTCGATCCCAAGGCGATCGAGCAGGCCGCCGACGACAGCATTCGCGCCATGCTGCTGGTGCGGCTCTATCGCGTGCGCGGGCATCTGGCAGCCGACCTCGACCCGCTGGGCCTGTCGCACCGGAACATTCCCGAGGACCTGACTCTCGAATGGCATGAATTCGCCGGCCAGGAGGACAAGGAAGTCTACGTCGGCGGCGTGTTCGGTTTCGAATGGGTTAGCGTGGGCGAGCTTTACCGCGTCCTGCGCGAGACCTATTGCGGCAAGGTCGGCCTCGAATACATGCATATTTCGGATACGACCGAGCGGCGTTTCCTGCAGGACAAGTTCGAGACCCCCGAAGACACGATCCAGTTCACCGACGAGGGCAAGCGCGCCATCCTGGCCGCGGTCATCCGCGGCGAGCAATACGAGAAATTCCTCGGCAAGAAATACGTCGGCACGAAGCGTTTCGGGCTCGATGGCGGGGAATCGATGATCCCCGCGCTCGAGGCGGTGATCAAATACGGCGGCCAGCTCGGCGTGCGCGAGATCATCTATGGCATGGCACACCGCGGCCGGCTGAACGTGCTCGCCAACGTCATGGGCAAGCCCTACAAGGTCATCTTCCACGAATTTTCCGGCGGCAGTTCGAACCCCGACGATGTCGGTGGCTCGGGCGATGTCAAATATCACCTCGGCACCAGCACCGACCGCGAGTTCGACGGCGTCGACGTGCATATGAGCCTGGTGCCCAACCCCTCGCACCTCGAGGCGGTCGATCCCGTCGTGCTCGGCAAGACGCGCGCGCAGCAGGCCATCCGCGATGATCTGAAGAAGCACGAGCAGGTCCTGCCCGTCCTGATCCATGGCGACGCGGCGTTTGCGGGACAGGGCATCGTGTGGGAGTGCCTCGGTTTTTCGGGTGTGCGCGGGTACAACACCGGCGGCTGCCTGCATTTCGTCATCAACAACCAGATCGGCTTCACCACCAGCCCGCAATTCGCGCGATCCAGCCCCTATCCCAGCGATGTGGCCAAGGGGGTCCAGGCACCGATCCTCCACGTCAATGGCGACGATCCGGAGGCGGTGACCTTCGCCTGCAAGCTGGCCATCGAATACCGACAGACCTTCGGCCGCGACATCGTGATCGACATGTGGTGCTATCGCCGCTTCGGCCACAACGAAGGCGACGAACCGAGCTTTACCCAGCCGGTCATGTACGATCGCATTCGCGCGCATCCGAAAGTCAGCACGCTTTATACCGAGCGGCTGGAAAAGGAGGGCGTTATCGAAGCCGGCTATGCCGACGGCCTGTGCGACGAATTCAACAACCTGCTCGAGGACGAATTCGCGGCGGCCAAGAACTACAAGCCCAACGAGGCGGACTGGTTTGGCGGGCGCTGGGCGGGCATGAACAAGCCGGCGGATCCCGAAACCGCGCGGCGCAATGTCGACACGGCGATCGAGAAGAAGCTGTTCGACAGCCTCGGTCGCACGCTCACCACCGTTCCCGACGATGTCAGCATCCACAAGACGCTCGGACGCGTCCTCGATGCCAAGCGGCAGATGTTCGAAAACGGAGAGGGTTTCGACTGGGCAACGGCAGAAGCGCTCGCCTTCGGCAGCCTCGTCACCGAAGGGTTTGGCGTGCGGCTGTCGGGGCAGGACTCGGGTCGCGGCACTTTCAGCCAGCGGCATGCAGTCTGGGTCGACCAGGTCAGCGAAGCGAAATACATTCCGCTTTGCACCCTGCCCCACGGCAAGTTCGAGGTCTATGACAGCCCGCTGTCGGAATACGGCGTGCTCGGCTTCGAATACGGGTTCGCGATGGCCGATCCGAAAAGCCTGGTCATGTGGGAAGCGCAGTTCGGCGATTTCGCCAATGGTGCGCAGATCACCATCGACCAGTATATTGCCGCGGGCGAAGCCAAGTGGCTGCGCGCCAACGGCCTCGTCCTCTTGCTGCCGCATGGCTACGAGGGGCAGGGCCCCGAACACAGTTCGGCGCGGCTCGAGCGGTTCCTGCAGCTCTGCGCGAACGACAATATCCAGGTCTGCAACATCACGACGCCGGCGAACTATTTCCACGTGCTCCGGCGCCAGATGTTGCGGAGCTTCCGCAAGCCGCTCGTGATCATGACGCCCAAGTCGCTGCTGCGGCACCCGATGGCGAAGTCCTCGGCCGAAGAATTCATGGGCGACCATCATTTCATGCGGATCAAGTCCGACCTGAAGGATATCGAGGATTCCAAGGTCAGGCGCCTGGTCCTGTGCAGCGGCAAGGTCGCGTATGACCTGATGCAGCGCCGTGACGAAGCGGAGCTGGAAGATGTTTCGATCATCCGTATCGAACAGATTTTCCCCTTCCCCGGAGAACCGCTGGCGGTCCGGCTCGAACACATGACAAATCTCGAGAAGATCGTCTGGTGCCAGGAAGAACCGAAGAACAACGGTTCGTGGTTCTTTGTCGATCGTCTGATCGAGGAAGCTGCCGACAAGGCGGGCAAGAAGGGCATGCGCCCCTGCTATGCGGGCCGCGAAATGGCGGCATCGCCCGCCACCGGATATGCCAGCCGCCACAAGGTCCAGCAGGATGCGCTGGTGAATATCGCACTCGGCCTGAACGACGGGGACAACTCCGCCGCTCTGGGCAATTGCACCTGCGTCAAGGTCGACGAGCCGATCGTCAGCCTCGAAACCGACAAGGTCGCGGTAGAGGCGCCCTCGCCCGTCGCCGGCACGATCAAGGAATTCAAGGTCGCGGTCGGCGATACGGTCGAAGTCGGTGCCGTCATTGCAATCGTCGAAGACGACGTTGCTGCCGGCGAATCCACCGAGGTGGAACCGCGCGAAGCCCCCGCGCCGAAGGACGAGAACGAGGCACCTGCGCCGGATGAAGCGGAAAAGGCGCCAGCCGACGATGAGGCAGCAGCGCCCGCCCCTGCCTCCGCTCCTGCTCCTGCGCCCGAACCCGCTCGCGCCAAGGAGGACACGTCCGACAGCACGCAGACGCTGAGCCCGGCCGTGCGCCGCGCGGTGCTCGAACATGGCGTCGACCCCTCGACCATCAAGGGCACTGGCAAGGACGGCCGCCTGACGAAGGAAGACGTTATCTCTGCGGCCAAGGCAAAGGGCGATCCTGCACCTGCGCCTGCTCCTGCAGCGTCCCAAGGCGAAGCTGCACCAGCACCAGCCGCACCAGCGAAGGGCGAGCGGCGCGAGGAACGGGTCAAGATGACCCGCATGCGCCAGACCATCGCCAAGCGGCTCAAGGGTGCGCAGGACAATGCCGCCCTGCTCACGACGTTCAACGATTGCGACATGAGCGCGGTCATCGAGGCGCGCGAGAAGTACAAGGACCTGTTTGCCAAGAAGCACGACATCAAGCTCGGCTTCATGGGCTTCTTCGCCAAGGCCGCCTGTCTGGCCCTGAAAGACGTCCCCGCGGTCAATGCCTATATCGAGGGCGAGGAAATCGTCTATCACGACTATGTCGATATTTCGGTTGCGGTCAGCGCGCCCAACGGGCTGGTCGTTCCGGTCATTCGCGATGCGCAGGACAAGGGCTTTGCCCAGATCGAAAAGGACATCGCCGACTTCGGCAAGCGCGCCAAGGACGGCACGCTGACGATGGACGACATGAAGGGCGGCACGTTCACCATCTCCAACGGCGGTGTGTTCGGCAGCCTGATGTCGACCCCGATCATCAACCCGCCGCAAAGCGCCGTGCTGGGCCTTCACCGGATCGAGGATCGCGCAGTCGTCGTCGACGGCGAAATCGTCATCCGCCCGATGATGTACATCGCCCTGTCCTACGACCACCGCCTGATCGACGGTCGCGAAGCCGTCACGAAGATCCGACCCGGATGCTGATCGACCTCTGAGGAAAGACACATGGCTGACTACGACTACGACGTCCTTGTTATTGGCTCCGGCCCCGGTGGCTATGTGGCCGCGATCCGTGCGGCACAATTGGGTCTCAAGACTGCCTGCGCCGAGAGTCGCGAGACGCTCGGCGGCACCTGCCTCAACGTTGGCTGCATCCCGTCCAAGGCGATGTTGCACGCTTCGGAATATTTCGACGCCGCAGCGAATGGGACGATGGCGGCCATGGGCGTGGAAGTGACGCCGAAGCTCAACCTCGATGCCATGCATGCGCAGCGCCTCGACGCGGTGAAGGGGCTGACCGGCGGGATCGAATTCCTGTTCAAGAAGAACAAGGTCGACTGGAAAAAAGGCCACGCAACCTTTCAGGATGCACACACCGTCAAGGTGGGGGACGAAACGGTCACTGCGAAGAACGTGATCATCGCCACCGGGTCGTCGGTCACGCCCTTGCCCAATGTCGAGGTCGACAATGCACAGCAGGTGGTCGTGGATTCGACCGGCGCGCTCGAGCTGGCTTCCGTGCCGAAGACAATGGTCGTCATCGGCGGCGGTGTGATCGGCCTGGAACTCGGTTCGGTCTGGCGCCGGCTCGGTGCCCAAGTGATCGTCGTCGAATATCTCGACAAGTTGCTGCCCGGCATGGATGACGACATCCGCAAGGAAGCAGCCAAGATCTTCAAGAAGCAGGGCATGGACCTGCGCCTGTCGACGAAGGTGACCGGCTGCACGGTCAAGGGCAAGAAGGCGTCGCTCACCCTCGAACCCGCTGCCGGAGGCGATAGCGAAACGCTCGAAGCCGATTGCGTGCTCGTTTCCATCGGACGCCGTCCGAATACCGAAGGTCTCGGCCTCGATGCGATCGGACTGGAGGTCAACAAGCGCGGCCAGATCGAAACCGATCACGATTTCCGCACTGCCGTCGACGGCGTGTGGGCGATCGGCGATGTCGTCCCCGGTCCCATGCTCGCGCACAAGGCCGAGGACGAAGGGATCGCCTGCGCCGAGAATATCGCGGGAGAGACCGGCATCGTGAACCACGACGTCATTCCCGGTGTCGTCTATACCTGGCCCGAAATCGCCGGTGTCGGCCTCACCCAGGCAGAAGCGATCGAGAAGCTCGGCGACAAGGCCAAGGTCAAGGTCGGCAAGTTCCCAATGCTGGCCAACAGCCGCGCCAAGACCAACCACGAGCCGGACGGGTTCGTAAAAGTGGTCGCCGACGCTGAAACCGATCGCGTGCTGGGCGTCTGGGCCATCGCCAGCGTTGCCGGCACCATGATCGCACAATGCGCGCAGGCAATGGAATTCGGTGCGACGAGCGAAGATATCGCCTACACCTGCCATGCCCACCCGACGCATTCGGAGGCGATCAAGGAAGCGGCAATGGCCGTTCAGGGTAAGCCGATCCATATCTGACAGTAGTGGCGCGGGAAACGAGATGACCCGCGCAGCCCTTTCCGACAGCGGCGGGCGCGGCCTCGCCCTTGCCGCGCTTGCGATCCCTGTCATGGTCGGGATTGCCTTCCAGCTTAGCGCCGGTGCCCCGCCGAGCTATGCGCTGACAAACGGGCTGGCGCTCGTTTGCGCAGAGGCGCTGGTCCTGACCCTGCGCATTTCGATGGACAGTCGCAGGGCCCGCGTCGCTCTCTGGCTGGGGACGATGCTGCTGTTCGTTCCGCTGGCAACCGGGCCCTCCATCAACGGCATTGCGCGCTGGCTACCGATCGGGCCGGTTACGCTTCATGCCGGCATGCTGACGATTCCTGCGATTGCCGTGCTGTCGGCACATACAGGCAGGGCTGGAATAGCCGCCATGCTGGTGGCGCTATTCGCAGCCCTGGTCCAACCCGATGCGGGCAGCGGCATGGCGATCTGCGGGGCCGCAATAGGGCTCTATGTCGCAAGGCCCGACTGGAAAAGCGGATCGATTGCATTCCTGGCTTTCGGCGCGAGCCTGTCGATGTTCCTTCGCGGAGAATTGCCCCCGCAACGCTTCGTCGAGCGCATTCTCGTCGATGCGGCGGCACATTCCGTGTGGCATGCGCTGGCCATCATGTTGGCAATGGTCGCGGCGGTGTGCCTGCTGGCGCTGCCCGGCGATGGAACGCGATCCGCCCGCTACGCCCTGGCGGGCAGTTTCGCCGGTTTCTCGATCGCGGCACTCGTCTCGCATTATCCCTATCCGCTGATCGGCTTCGGGGCGGCGCCGATACTGGGATACGGCGTGGCATTGGCCATGCTGCGCCCCGAACCCTAAATGTCTTCCCGCTTGCGCAGCGCGCGTGCTTCGCGCAAGACGAGGTATTGGAATTCAGGGGCTTGCCGGGGAATGGCGAAGACAAAATTCACGCTCATCGCTGCCACGTGCGCGTTCTTGCTGGCAAGCTGCGACAACAAGCCGGATTTCGCCCCGCCGCCGCGCGCCGACGACAGCATCGAGGTGCCCGCGCAGAACTCGACGATCGCCGTCCCGGTGGAAGCCGACCTTTCAAATCTCGCCACCCAGCTTTCGCGCGAAATCCCGCGCACGCTGTGGCGGATCAACCAGCCCAACCAGACCTGCGTGCCGTCGGAAAAGGTCAAGATCGCCTTCGTCAAGATCAAGACGCCCAAGATCGAATGCGACATCGTCGGCACCGTGACGCGCGGGGCGATGACGATCGACGGGCGCGGTCAGGACATTGTCGTGACCATGCCCATCCACGCCGAAGTGCAGGCGCGCGATATCGGCGGCGTGCTGAAACAGGAGACAGCGACGGGCGACGCAACGGTGCGCGCCGTCGTGCGCCTCTCGCTCGACAACCAGTGGAATCCGCGCGGCAAAGTCAATATCGAATACGACTGGACCGATGCGCCGCATGTCGAATTCCTCGGCCAGCGCATCGAGTTTACCAGCGAGGCCGACGAGAAATTGCAGGGCGTGATCGCCCGGCTCGAACGGACGCTGCCGCGCGAGCTGGCAAAGCTGGGCTTGCGTCAGGAGATCGAGAAACTCTGGGGCCAGGCGTTCACCTCGCTCCAGCTCAACCGGTCCGACCCGCCCGTCTGGATGCGCGTGACCCCGCAGCGTCTGAAATACGGCGGCTATACTTTGCGCGGCAAGCGGCTCGAACTGGATTTGGGCATGGACGCCCGGACAGAGACATTTGTCGGCGACAAGCCCCCTGCCCCCGAGCGTACACGGCTTCCGGCCATGGCACGGCTCGAAGGTGAGCCGGGTGGCATGCTGTTCTTCATTCCCGTCATTGCCGATTACGACCAGCTCGAACCGGTGATTGCCAAAGCCCTGGTCAAGCGCTCTGCGCGGCCGTTCGACGTGCCTGGCATCGGTCTGGTGAAGGCACGCTTCGGTGAAGTGGAAGCCTATGGTACCACCGACAATCGCATCGCCGTCGGCGTCACCTTTGCCGCCGCGCGCGTCGATGAGCGGTTCGGCGACGCCGAAGGACGCGTCTGGTTGACGGCTACGCCGGTCAACGAGGCTGGATCGCGGAAGGTGAGCTTTTCCGATCTAGAAATCACCGGTGACACCGATCGCGAAAGCACCGACTTCCTATTGGACATCGCCAACGCCCCGGGCTTCGCACAAACGATTGCCGTTGCTCTCGCGCAGAATTTCGAAGGCGATTACGATGAACTGATGGCGAAGATCAGGAACGCCATCGACACCACACGCGAAGGCGACGTGATCATCCACGCGAAGATCGAGGATGTGAAAACAGGCGAGCTCAAGGCCGCCGGACAGGGTCTCTATCTCCCTGTCTGGGGGACGGGGACCGCGTCGGTCGAACTTTCTCCGCGCTGAGCGAGAAGCAGAACCGTTGACGCGCCAGCCGGCATGTCCGACACAGATCGGGAAGGAGAGAGACTTGGCCTACCCGACGCTGACCGACAAACCGGGCGCGCTTGAAACTGCAGCGATGATCGCTCGCGGGGAATTGTCTCCGCTCGAGGCAGTCGATCTGGCGATTGCACGGATCGAACATCTCGACACGCATGTGAACGCGGTGGTCGTATGCGATTTCGATCGTGCCCGCGAGACTGCGCGCGCGTTGGGAAAGCAGGCTCCACGGTCCGACCAGTGGCTGTTCGGCGTGCCGATGACGATCAAGGAAAGCTTTGACGTGGCGGGCCTGCCGACCTGCTGGGGGCATTCGGACCATGCCGGGCAAGTGGCCGACAAGGACGCTCGCGTGGTGCAAAGGCTGAAGCAGGCCGGGGCTGTTTTTCTGGGCAAGACGAACGTGCCACCTGACCTGGCGGACTGGCAATCGAACAATCCCGTCTATGGCCGGACGAACAACCCGCATGATCACACGCGCACTCCCGGCGGGTCGTCGGGCGGATCGGCCGCTGCGGTGGCGAGCGGAATGGTCCCGTGCGAATTCGGCGGCGACATTGGCGGTTCAGTACGGGTCCCCGCGCATTTTTGCGGCGTCTGGGGTCACAAGGCGAGTTGGGGCCTGATAAGCAAGGATGGTCACGACCACCCCTTGATGGCCGGACGCGGCGCGCATGACGGCGCATTGTCCATCGCCGGGCCACTCGCCCGCAACGCGGACGATCTGGCAGCACTGGTACAGCTCACCAGTAAACGGCCGCTCGCCAGGGCGAAAAAGCCGCTGGCGCAGTGCCGGCTGCTGGTCTTGCACGATCACCCCGCCTGCCCGACCTCGTCAGAAGTGCGTCAGCCAATCGAAGCGGCTGTCGACGCGTTGGAATCGATGGGGGCGACCGTCGATCGGCAAAGCGAACTCGTGCCGGATCTTGGCGCACAACATGCCAATTACATGCGCATGCTCAACATCACGCTCGCACGCGGCGCGCCTTCGCCTGGGGGCAAACAAGCCAGCGCGACCGACTGGTTCGACCTGCTCGACGCGCAATATCGCAACGAAGCCGCGTGGGCGCATGTGTTCGAAACCTACGATTTCGTCCTTACCCCAGTCGCGCCCATCCTCGCCCCACCCCACCGCGATGGCAGGATTTTCGACGGCATGATCGATATCGATGGCAAAGACGTGTCCGGCGCAGCGGGCCTGTGCTGGTCGGGTCTGGCGACATTCCCCAATCTGCCCGCAACCGTATTACCCATCGGCGAGAGCCATGGCCTACCCTGCGGATTGCAGGTGATGGGTCCGCGCTGGTCGGATCTGGACTGCATCCAGGCCGCCGCGGAAATCGGACAAATCTTGCACAGCTGACCGCGCTTCTTCATTGGGGCCTCGGACGACAAGCAGGGGAATCCTCGATGGGGCAACAACGGTTCATGCACCGCTTTGCCAAATGGCATATCTGGCTCGGCTGGCTGGTCGGCGTGCCGGTCCTCATGTGGACCGTGACCGGCCTGGTCATGGTGGCCAAGCCGATCGAGGAGGTGCGAGGGAATCACCTGCGTATCGAAAGTGAGGAGGAGCCCCTGCCGGGCGACGCAAGGATCGAGGTGGCCCTGCCGCCGGGCCTTTCCCGTCCGGTCCGGTCGGTCGCCACAAGCATGGAACGCGGCGAGGTGGTGACGAGCGTCACGTATATGGACGATACGGTCGAGAGATACCGTCCGGACGGGACTAGGATGGCGCCGATATCCGAGATCGAGGCACGGCAGATCGTCGCTCGCGGCATCGTCGGCGGTGAGAAGCTGGTTGGCTCGACGCGTTTCGATGCGACACACGTCCCGTTCGATTTTCGCCGCCCGATGCCGGTCTGGCAGGTCGCGCTGGAGGATGGCACGCATGTCTATGTCGGCGCCGAGACCGGCAATATCGAAGCCGTGCGAACCCGCTGGTGGAGGATTTTCGATTTCATGTGGGGCCTGCACATCATGGATCTCCAGACACGCGAGGACACCAGCCATCCTGTGCTGATCATCTTTGCCGCACTTGGCGTCGTCGGTTCACTGCTGGGCTGCATCCTGATGTTTCGCCGACGCAAGTCGCGACCGGCGGTGAACACATGAACGAGGAAGTTTTTACCCCGGTCCTCGACTGGCTCGACCTCGCCGGCGTGGCCATATTCGCACTGACCGGTGCGCTCGTCGCGGCGAAGGAGAAGCAGACGCTGGTAACGTTGTCGTTCTTCGCGCTGGTCACTGGTGTCGGAGGCGGAACGATCCGCGATCTCCTGATCGACGCGCCGGTTTTCTGGATCGCCGACCCGTGGGTGGCGGCAATTTGCCTGGCCATCGCCCTGTTCGCCTGGTTTACGCCGACGCGTTGGTGGGAAGGCCGGTTTCTCTCGATTGCAGACGGGCTGGGTCTGGCCGCCTATGCTGTGCTGGGAACTGCAAAGGCGCTTGAATACGGCGTGCCGCCGGTGCCCAGCTTCCTCATGGGCGTGATCACGGGATGTGCGGGCGGAATCATCCGCGATGTTCTGGCGGGCCGCCCTTCGATCCTGATGCGGCCCGAACTGTATGTAACCGCCGCCGCCCTGTCCGCCAGCCTTACGGTGCTGGGCGACATGGTGGGCATGACGCGCTGGTGGATCTGGATTGTCGCCACGCTCGCCGGTTTCGGGCTAAGGCTCGCAGCGATCCGCTGGAACCTGTCTCTGCCGTCTTACGACGAACGCATGGTCGGAAAGGATCAGCCGCCTACTTCGGGTGGATAGCTACCGGTTTCCAGTTCCGCACTGTCGGGTGCCGAGGCCTCCAGATAGACATTTGCGGTGTCATTTGGGGATCTGTCGACATTCAATCGCGCCCATTCCGCAGCATAACGACTGTTGTCCCACTGCCGATCGTGCCGGGCGACCGAAGGCGGCGTGCCATTCCCACCGTGCGACTGGTACTGCCAATCACCGCGGGTGCCAAAGTCCACGCCATCTATGCGCCCGTCGGGGCCGATCCGGCATGAAAAGCCCTGTCCGTCAGAGAGCGCACCGGAGATATGCCAGCCCCTCGCAGTGCGATCGGCGCGGTCCACGCTTTCAACGCGCCGGTCCCGCTCGACCTGATCCACACACATATCGATAGCGCGATCGATCCCGCCGCGGTCGATCTGTCTGTGCCGGTCGTTGCGGCGGTCGGGATAGGTCCAGTCACGATTCCGGTACCGACGGTCATCTCCATCGGTTGCCGCATCGGCAATTGCAGCGATCGCTCCGATCACGAGAACGCCCGTGATGATATCTCCGGCGCTCGGTCCACGACGATAGCGATAGCGGTATCGGTGATTGCGGTGGCGATAGTGTTGCCAGCTTTGGGCCTCCTCAAATGAGGACGCAGCACCTTGTACTGCGGGCGGACCTGGCAACTCGGCGCCTGAAGCAGGGGCGACCATCATGATCGCCGACGTGGTCAGCGCCGCCCCAACGTTCAAACATCTTTTCAGCGACATTGTAAGGCTCCAGTCGAATATTTGGCGCCAGAGTGACGTTCCAGTACAGGAACGGCCCGGCGGAGAACTGCCGACGATACACGAAACGGCCCGGTTCTTTAAGAGCCGGGCCGTCAATTGGATTTGGTGTAGACTATCAGCGCAGTCCGCGAATGCCGCTGAAATCGATATCGGAAACCCGCCCGCGATCAATCCGGCATGTGAAATTACCGTTATCGCGGTTGTCCCAGCGACGATAGCTGTTGTTCCGGTCACGATAGCCATAACGGTCGTATCGCCCACCACGGTAGTCACCATCGACCATGATGCGGCCCTTCACGCGCCATCCATTGCGCGTGTCGTCGACATCGCGGATCTCGGTCACCTGCGCGTAACGGTATCCGTAACGCCGCGCATCCTGGCGGGCAGCGTTGACGCACTGCTCGACAGCAGAACGCGGATCACCGCGATAGCGATAGGCGTCGCGCCGATAATCGTAGCCGTTGTTGTAATAGCGCCCGTCGCGGTAGTACCGGCCATCGCGATAATAATCGCGATCTCGGTTCGCCGCACCGGCGATCGCGGCAATGCCGCCAATGATTACGGCACCGGCGATAACGTCGCCGACCGAAATGCCGTCGTCGTCGCGGTCGCGATATTGCGCCTGGGCGGGAGTTGCTCCGGCAAGCGCCATTGCGCCCACGGTTGCAGTTGCGATCCCACCCTTTGCCAAAGCCTTGGTCAGATTTTTCATTTTGAGGCTCTCCTCAGTCTGCCGTGGCGGGATTGCCCCGGTTAAACGAGGTTCTAAGCGATTCGCAGTGAGATAACGCTGAATCGGGATTGCAGTCGCTGTTCATGATAGCGCAGCGTTTTATGAACAGTTCGATGCGAGCAAATTCAATCACATCGTGCGGACCTGAAGTGAAATCGCCCTCAGCAATCGGCCCTATCGACCATCTTTCGCTGCTTCGGTGTTCATGAAAGCGGCAACATCGGCCGTAATGAGATCTCCGGTCCTTTGCGCACAAAAAAGGGTCGAAAGATTGCTCCTCCGACCCCGATCATCTCGATGTGAAATCGCTTACGCGTCTTCCATATCCTCTGCATCTGCCATCACAGGGCCGCTGTCCTGGCCCTTCGCGTCCTCGTCGCGGTCGACGAACTCGATCACGGCCATCGCCGCCGCATCGCTGCCGCGATAACCCGCCTTGATCACGCGTGTATATCCGCCTTCGCGATCGGCATAGCGTTCTGCGAGCACATCGAATAGTTTCTTGAGCTGCGTCTCGTCCTGCAGCCGGCTCATTGCCAGACGGCGGTTCGACAAGCCGCCGCGCTTCGCGAGCGTGATCAGCTTTTCAATGTAAGGACGCAGTTCCTTCGCCTTCGCGGCAGTCGTGAGGATCTGTTCGTGCTTGATGAGCGCAGCGCTCATGTTGCGGAACAGGGCCTTGCGGTGACCGGTCTTGCGCTGGAGCTTGCGGCCGGAAATCTTGTGACGCATTTCAAATCTTCCTTCGTTCGAAAAGGGCCCGTTCTAGGTAGCCCAGTGCTGGCGGCGGTCAGGGCCCGCCGCCGGATGCCCTGATCAGCCGAGAAGTTCCTGTTCGAGCTTCTTGGCCATTTCCTCGATATTCTCAGGCGGCCAGCCCGGGATGTCCATCCCGAGACGGAGACCCATCGACGAGAGCACTTCCTTGATCTCGTTGAGCGACTTGCGGCCGAAGTTCGGCGTACGGAGCATTTCCGCCTCGGTCTTCTGGACGAGATCGCCGATATAGATGATGTTGTCGTTCTTGAGACAATTGGCCGAACGGACCGACAGTTCCAGCTCGTCGACCTTCTTGAGAAGATAACGGTTGAGCTGGTTGGTGTCGCTTTCCTGCGGCTCTGCAGCCTGACCGATCATGGCCGAGCTGGGCTGCGGGATGCCGTCTTCGAAATGTACGAACAGCGTCAACTGGTCCTGCAGGATGCGCGCCGAGTAGGCCACCGCATCTTCCGGGGTAACAGTGCCGTCGGTTTCAACCGTCAGCGAAAGCTTGTCGTAATCCAGTTCCTGGCCGACGCGAGCGTTTTCAACCTTGTAGCTGACCTGGCGAACCGGCGAATAGAGCGAGTCGACCGGGATCAGCCCGATCGGTGCATCGGCCGGACGGTTCATCACGGCGGGGCGGTAACCCTTACCCGTGTCGGCTGTCAGTTCCATGTTGAGCGTCGCACCATCGTCGAGATGGCAGATCACGAGATCCTTGTTCATCACTTCGATGTCGCCGGAAACTGCAATGTCGCCAGCCTTCACCGGACCGGGGCCGGTTGCGGAAAGCTGCAGGCGCTTCATGCCTTCGCCTTCCATCTTGAGGGCGATCTGTTTCACGTTGAGGACGATGTCGGTGACGTCTTCGCGCACGCCGGCAAGCGACGAAAATTCATGGAGCACGCCCTCGATCTTGATCGAGGTGACAGCGGCACCCTGCAACGAAGACAGGAGGACGCGGCGCAACGCGTTGCCGAGCGTCAGGCCGAAGCCACGCTCGAGCGGTTCGGCAACAAAAGTCACCTTGCGTTTCTTGTCGCCACCATCCTTGATGTCGAGAGTATTGGGTTTCTTGAGTTCCTGCCAGTTCTTGGTGTTGACGGACATGGATTTCCCCTGGGTGTGGATGCGGGCAGGACCGGCGCTCTGTTCAGCAAGAGCATCCGGTCCGTGGAGAGTGTCGGTGGCTCAGCGTATCCAAGCCACCAAAGCAGTACGGATCAGACGCGGCGACGCTTCGAAGGGCGCACACCGTTGTGCGGGATCGGCGTTACGTCGCGGATCGAAGTGATCGTGAAACCGACCGCAGCGAGACCGCGGAGCGCACTTTCGCGACCCGAGCCCGGGCCTTTCACTTCAACCTCGAGAGTGCGCACGCCGTGTTCAGCAGCCTTGCGACCAGCATCGTCGGCCGCAACCTGGGCAGCGTAGGGCGTGGATTTGCGGCTGCCCTTGAAGCCCATCATGCCTGCGCTGGACCAGCTGATAGCATTGCCCTGCGCATCGGTGATGGTGATCATGGTGTTGTTGAAGCTGGCGTTGATGTGGGCAACACCGCTTGAAATGTTCTTTTTGTCACGGCGCCTGACGCGGCCGGGTTCACGTGCCATTGTCTCGTATTCCTTATATTCTCAAGAAGGGAAAAGCCTGTCGGATATCCGAGGCTTACTTCTTCTTGCCGGCGATCGGCTTGGCCTTGCCCTTGCGGGTGCGGGCATTGGTGTGAGTGCGCTGACCGCGAACGGGCAGACCGGCACGATGGCGCAGGCCGCGATAGGACTTGAGGTCCATCAGGCGCTTGATGTTCATCGCCGTGTTGCGACGAAGGTCACCCTCGACGGTATGGTCGGCGTCAATCGTTTCACGAATGCGCAGAACTTCCTCGTCGGTCAGATCCTGCACGCGGGTCTTGTGATCGATGCCGAGCTTGTCGGCGATCTCGACCGCGGTCGTGCGACCAATACCGTGAATATATGTGAGCGCGATGATCACACGCTTGTTAGTGGGGATGTTTACCCCGGCAATACGAGCCACTTATTTCTCCATGCTCCACGGGGCCAGTACCGTACCCCATCTCAACGCTTTGTTTTCATTCGTTACCTCGAGCGCCGAAAGCGCGAAAAGCCCGGATGGCGTGCAAATAGTCTGCCGCCGCCGGACTCACTGCAAGTGTCGAATGAAAGGCGCGCTTAAGCGGATTCGCCAGCGAGGTCAACACCCCGCGCGCAAGCGTACGACAGGGCGCCTATATGGGGACCTAGATCAGCCTTACAAGCCGAGTATATGGGAGACCGTGTCGAAGGTCAAAACCCTAGCGGTGATTTTCCTCCGACCCGGAATTTCCATCGGTCTCGGATGGCGAATCCGGGGATCCGTCGGAGACCGCTTCCTCGCCATCGGAGCCGTCTTCCAGACCGCCAAGGTGATCGCGCAGACCTGCCAGTTGCTGGTTCATCACCTGATCGACTGCCGGCGCGATCCGGTCGACGTCGAAGGGCATGGCTCCGCCGACATAATATTCCCATCCAATTGCGGTGCCGCCATCGATCTCCTTGAGCGAGATCGTGAGGACCCCATTCACAGGAAAAGCTTGCAGGGGGCCGAACTCTCCTCGCAGACGCAGCGCCTTGTCCGGAACGGACTGGACGACCTCGGCATGTTTCGCGCTGCCGTCCATGGGTATATCGCCCGTCCCCGGAATACGTTCGCAGAAACAGCCACCCGCCTGAGGGACCAGCGTCATATTGCCTGCATCGCCGGACCAACTGTGCTCGTCACTCCACCACTCACCCGGCCTGGTCAGCGCCAACCAGACTGCGCGCGGCTCTGCGGCTACCGACGCAGTTGCGCGCGTCACGAAACTTGCATCGGTCTTCTCGGCGACTTCCGCACGCAAGGGTGGGGCCAAGCTGCAAGTGGCAAGCACGCTTGCAAACAGCAGATATTTCGAGATCATCAAACCGCCCTCCCCTGGCAAGACCGGCAAACTATTTCGCCAATCCGCATTTGGGAAGCGCGTTACACCAAAAGCTTGTCGATCGCGTGGGTGACGTCTTCGATCGAACCCATGCCGTCCACGCGTGTCACCAACCCACGGCGCTCGTAGCCGGGCAGGATCGGCGCCGTTTCGTTGCGATAGATCTGCATACGGTGGCGGACGGTTTCTTCGTTATCATCAGGCCGGCGTTTGAAGTCCGACGAACCGCAATTGTCACAGATGCCAGCTTTCTCGGGCTGCTTGAACGTATCGTGATATCCCTCGCCGCAATTGGCGCAGGTGAAGCGGCCCGTAATACGCTCGACAAGTGCGTCTTCATCGACGCCGAGTTCGATCACGTGATCGAGTTTGCGTCCGTGTTTTGCCAGCAATTCGTCGAGCATGGCAGCCTGGTTGTCGGTCCGCGGATAGCCATCGAATATGGCACCCGTTTCCGGGCCCATGGCCGTCAGCTCGGCATCGATCAGTTCGGAAACGATCTCGTCGGACACGAGCTCGCCCTTGTCCATGATCTCTTTCGCCTTGATTCCGACTGGCGTCCCGGCCTTGACGGCCGCCCGCAGCATGTCACCAGTCGAAAGCTGCCGCATGCCGTGATGTTCGACGAGGCGGTGGGCCTGCGTCCCCTTGCCTGCGCCTGGCGGTCCGAGAAGAATGATGTCCATTGCGTAAGGTCCCCTTGCCCGCGCGACAGTCCTAGCGCAGGCGGCCCTTCAACTTGGCCTTCTTGATAAGATCGCCATACTGGTGCGCCAGCAAATGCGACTGGATCTGGCTGATGGTGTCGACCGTCACATTAACGACGATCAGCAGGCTCGTGCCGCCCAGGAACAGCGGGATGCCGGTCTGTGCGATCATGTATTCGGGAACCACACAGACGAAGGTCAGGTAGATTGCCCCGATGACCGTGATGCGCGTCAGCACGTAGTCGAGATATTCCTCGGTCCGCTTGCCCGGGCGGATGCCGGGAATGAAACCACCGTTCTTCTTCAGGTTCTCCGCCGTCTCTTCGGGGTTGAACACCACTGCGGTGTAGAAGAAGCAGAAGAAGATGATGCCGACAGCATACAGCGTCATGTACAGCGGCTGCCCATGTTGCAGATACTGGAGGACAGTCTGCAGCGTACCGCCCACACTGCCATCGCTGCTGAGCGAATTGCCAGCAAACTGCGTGATCGTGAGCGGGAGAAGCAGGAGTGAGCTGGCGAAGATCGGAGGAATGACGCCTGCCGTGTTGAGCTTCAGAGGGAGATGCGAACGATCCGCCTGCATCATGCCACGCTGCGTCGCCCGCTTCGGATACTGGATCAACAGGCGGCGCTGCGCGCGTTCGAAGAAGCTGATGAGCAGGATGAGGCCGACAACCATGGCGATGAAGCCGAGCAGGATGCCTGTGCCGATCGACCCCTCGCTGTAACCCGAAGCCATGTTCGAGACGAAGGTCGGAAACTGTGCGACGATGCCTGCCATGATGATGAGCGAGACGCCGTTGCCGATGCCGCGGCTGGTGATCTGCTCGCCGAGCCAGAGCAAGAACATCGTGCCCCCGACAAGACTGATGACCGCGCCGATACGGAACATGAGGCCAGGGTCCACCACGGCTGCGATCCCGCTCGATGCGCCATAGCTTTCGAGCCCGGCAGCCAGAAACCAGCCCTGGATCGTGCAGAGAAACACCGTGCCGTAGCGTGTGTATTGATTAAGCTTCTGGCGCCCTACCGTACCCTCTTTCTTCAGCGCAGCGAGAGTCGGATGCAGAGCCGAAGCCATCTGCACGACGATAGAGGCCGTGATATAGGGCATGACGCCGAGTGCGATGAGGCTCATGCGCTCCAGGCTGCCGCCGGTAAACATGTTGAACATGTCGATAATGCCGCCGCGCGTCTGGTCGGCGAGAAGGTTCAGCGCACGGGCGTTGATGCCCGGCAGCGGCACGAAGCTGAGGAAGCGGAAAACGATCAGCGCACCAATGGTGAACCAGATACGCTGCTTGAGCTCCGTAGCCTTGGAGAAATTGGCGAAGCTGATGTTGCTCGCAAAATTGTCGGCGCGTGATGCCATTGGTCGTCTTCGATCCTAGCTTTGCGCCGACCCGTCCCGGCGCTGACCGGAGAGATAGGGAGCGCGAAGGCGAATGTCGAACCGCGCTCCCCCGAATTTGGTAGATTATTTCTTCTTGGCAGCCTTGTTGGCTTCCGTGCGAGCGGCCTTCTTTTCGTGCTCCGGCTTGCCCTGGTCAATCACTTCGACCGTACCGCCTGCCTTTTCGACCGCTTCGATGGCACCCTTCGATGCACCGGCAACGACGAATTTTGCTTTCGTCTTCAGTTCACCCTTGCCGAGCAGACGAACGCCGTCCTTACCGCCACGAGCAAGGCCCGCTGCCTTGAGCGCGGCATGATCGATGTCCTTCTTCGCGTCGAGCTTCTTGGCGTCGATGAACTTCTGGACCATGCCCAGGTTCACTTCGGCGTAATCCTTGCCGAAAGGATTGTTGAAGCCACGCTTTGGCAGGCGCATGTGCAGCGGCATCTGGCCGCCTTCGAAGCCCTTGATGGCGACACCCGAACGGCTCTTCTGGCCCTTCTGGCCACGCCCGCCGGTCTTGCCCTTGCCCGAGCCGATGCCACGGCCGACACGAATACGCTCCTTGCGGGCGCCGGGATTATCGCGGAGATCTGTAAGTTTCATTGTCTGCACTCGCTTTCGCTTTTGTTCGCGCTGTAAAATGGAAGCGGCCCGCTATCGCAGCAGGCCACCCCCGTCAAATTGTAATCGGCCGAAGACCTAGTCTTCGACGATCGCCACCAGATGCGGAACCTTGGCGACGGCGCCACGCACCTCGGGGGTGTCCTGGCGTTCGACGACCTTGTGCATCTTGTTCAGCCCGAGACCCACGAGGATCTTGCGCTGGCCTTCGGGGCGGCGGATCGGCGAACCGATCTGCTTGAGCTTGATGGTCTTGTTCTTCGCCATCTGACTTACTCCGCGATAGCGGCGGCGTCGGCTTCAGCCTCGGCCTCCGATGCACCACCGCGACCGAGCAGGTCGGCGACCTTCTTGCCGCGACGCTGGGCAACCGACTTCGGCGAAGTCTGGTCGGTCAGCGCGTCGAAGGTGGCGCGGATCATGTTATACGGGTTCGAAGTGCCGACCGATTTGGTCACCACGTCGGCAACACCGAGGCTTTCGAAGACAGCACGCATCGGACCACCGGCGATGATACCGGTACCCGGAGGTGCCGTACGCACGGTCACCTTGCCTGCGCCAAAACGACCATTGCCGTCATGGTGGAGGGTGCGGCCCTCCTTCAGCGGGACACGGATCATCTTCTTGCGGGCGGCTGCGGTCGCCTTCTGGATCGCTTCAGGCACTTCGCGGGCCTTGCCCTTGCCAAAGCCGACACGGCCCGAACCGTCACCCACCACAACCAGTGCAGCGAAACCGAAGCGCTTACCGCCCTTCACCGTCTTGCTGACGCGGTTGATATGGACGAGCTTCTCGATGATGCCGTCGTCTTCTTCCTCGCGGCGATTGCCACGGCGGTTGTCACGACCACCACGACCACGGCCACCGTCACGGTTGCCACCGCGACCGCCACGTCCACGATCATTGGCGCCACGCTCGCGCGGCTGACCTTCGGCACCCTGCGCCGGATCCTGGTTTGTCGCGGCTTCCGAAGGCGTATCAGCAACGGCCGGCTCTTCGGTCTTCACGGCGTTCTGCGTCTCGGCTTCGGCCACGCCCGAATCCGCCTTGGCCTTCGCGACTTCTGGCGTTTCGGTCACGGTCGTTTCCGCTTCGGTATTTTCAGTTTGCTTGTCGTCAGCCATCATCAGAACTCCAGCCCGCCTTCGCGAGCGGCGTCGGCCAGCGCCTTGACGCGGCCATGGAACAGGAATCCGCCGCGATCGAACACGACAGTCGTCACACCAGCCTTCTTGGCAGCAGCAGCGATATCGCTGCCGACTTGCTTGGCCGCATCGACATTGGCCCCGGAGCTTTTGCCCCCCAGGGTCGATGCAGCAGCCAGGGTCTTACCCGCAGCATCATCGATGATCTGCGCGTAGATATGCTTCCCGGTGCGGTGAACCGAAAGGCGCGGCTTGCCGCCTGCGCGCTGCCGAAGTGCCGTACGGACACGACGGCGCCGGCGTGCGAAAAGAGAAAGCTTTGCCATCTTACTTCTTCTTTCCTTCCTTGCGGAAGATATACTCGCCGCGGTACTTGATGCCCTTGCCCTTGTAAGGTTCGGGCTTGCGCCATTTGCGGACATTCGCCGCAAACTGACCCACGGCCTGCTTGTCGATACCGCTGATTTCCACGGTCGTCTGATCGGGGGTCTTGACCTCGACGCCTTCCGGCACATCGAGATCGACATCATGCGAGTAGCCGAGCTGAAGCTTGAGCTTCTTGCCCTGCGCCTGAGCACGATAACCGACACCGGAAATTTCGAGCACCTTGGTGAACCCTTCGGTCACACCTTCGACCAGGTTCGAAACCAGCGTGCGCTGCATACCCCAGTGGTTGCGGGCGGCCCGCGTATCGTTGGCCGGCTTGACCGAAATTTCGCCGTCTTCCAGCTTGTAGTCGATCAGATCGGACAGGCCCATCGAAAGAGCACCCTTCGGACCCTTCACATTGAGCGTGTTGCCTTCGATAGCGGCCGTAACCCCACTCGGGATCGCGACAGGCTTTTTACCGATGCGGCTCATCAGAACACCTCTGCCAGCACTTCGCCGCCGACGTTCTCGGTACGCGCTTCGGCATCCGAAAGCACACCCTTGGGCGTCGAGACGATGGTGATGCCGAGGCCGTTGCGCACCACGGGAAGGTCCTTCGAACCTGCGTAGACGCGGCGGCCAGGCTTGGAGACGCGAGACACATGCTTGATAGCAGGTTCGCCCTCGAAATACTTCAGTTCGATCCGCAGCGCGGCATGCTTGCCCGACGAATCCTCGCTGTAGCCACGGATGTAGCCTTCGCGCTGGAGCACTTCGAGAACGTTCGCACGCAGTTTGCTGGCGGGCGACAGGACGCTGTCCTTCTTTGCCTGCTGCCCGTTGCGGATGCGGGTGAGCATATCACCCAGGGGATCGGTCATAGCCATCTATCGATTCCTCACCAGCTCGACTTCGTCAGGCCAGGAATGAGGCCCTTGTTGCCGAGATCGCGCAATTCGATGCGGTTAAGACCGAACTTGCGGTAATAGCCGCGGGGGCGGCCGGTGGTGGAGCAGCGGTTGCGTACCCGGGTCGGATTCGCGTTACGCGGCAGTTCTGCCATCTTGAGACGCGCCATAAGACGTTCGGTCTCGTCAAGCGATTCATCATCCGCGATAGCCTTTAGCTTCGCGAACTTTTCTGCATATTGCTGAACGAGCTTCTTGCGGCGCTCGTTCTTGTTGATCGAACTCAGTTTCGCCATTGGACTTAAGTTCCTTCCTTATCCTGCGATCCGGAAGCGGCTCACGCCGCCTCCTTCTCTTCCGACTTTTCAGTCGGGAACGGGAAACCGAAGAGACGCAGCAGTTCGCGCGCTTCCTCGTCGGTCTTTGCCGTCGTGGTTACGATGATATCCATGCCCCGGACCTTCTCGATCTGGTCGTAGCTGATCTCCGGGAAAATGATCTGTTCCTTGAGACCCATCGCATAGTTCCCACGGCCATCGAACGACTTGGCGTTGAGGCCACGAAAGTCGCGGATACGGGGCATTGCGATGGTCACGAGACGGTCGACGAATTCGTACATGCGCTCGCGACGAAGGGTTACCTTCGCACCGATCGGCATGCCTTCGCGCAGCTTGAACTGAGCGATCGACTTCTTGGCCTTGGTGATAACCGGCTTCTGGCCGGCGATCTTGGCCATTTCTTCCGCTGCGGTCTGGACCTTCTTCTTGTCCTGGCTGGCTTCGCCAACGCCCATGTTGAGCGTGATCTTGTCCAGCTTCGGGACTTCGAGACGGTTCTTGTAACCGAACTTCTCGGTCATCGCCTTGACGATCTGGTCGTCATAGCGCTGCTTCATGCGGGGGCTGTAATCAGCCATCGATGGTCTCCCCACTCTTCGCGGCAACACGCACCTTCTTGCCGTCCTTTTCCTCGAAACGGACCCGGGTGGGCTTGCCATCCTTGGGATCGGCCAGCGCAACCTTGCTGATGTGCATCGGCGCTTCGAAGCGATCGATACCACCCTGCGGGTTCTGCTGGGTCGGCTTGCGGTGACGCGCAGCGACGTTGACGCCTTCGACGACGATCTTGCCGTCCTTGGGCATGACTTTCGCAACAGTGCCAGTCTTGCCTTTGTCCTTGCCGGACAGGACAACGACGCTGTCACCCTTCTTGATCTTAGCGGCGGCCATTACAGCACCTCCGGAGCAAGCGAGATGATCTTCATGAAGCCGCGGCCACGCAGTTCGCGGACGACCGGGCCGAAGATACGCGTGCCGATCGGCTCTTCGTTCTTGTTGACGAGAACCGCGGCGTTGCTGTCGAAGCGGATCACGCTGCCGTCGGGGCGGCGCACGTCCTTCTTCGTACGCACGATGACGGCGCGATGGACATCGCCCTTCTTCACCTTCGTGCGCGGCTGTGCTTCCTTGACGGAAACCACGATCACGTCACCGACTGACGCGGTGCGGCGCTTTGAGCCACCCAGTACCTTGATGCACTGGACGCGCTTTGCGCCGCTGTTGTCCGCGACGTCGAGATTGGATTGCATCTGGATCATCGATCCGGTTCCTTCTCTTGGCTTGCCGGGACAAATGCCCGGCAGTTCCTAAAACGTCAGTTGCCTGCGGCCTCGACTTCGAGGTCAGCCTCGACAGCCTGGGTTCCGCCTGCCGTCACCCGGTCCTTGACCATCCAGGTCTTGGTTTTCGAGATCGGCTTGGTTTCTTCGATGCGCACAACGTCGCCGAGTGCGTACTCGTTCTTTTCGTCGTGAGCGTGGTACTTTTTCGAGCGGCGGATGATCTTCCCGTAAAGTGGGTGTTTCACCTTGCGCTCGACCAGTACAGTAACGGTCTTGTCGGTCTTGTCGGAGGTGACGGTCCCGATCAGGATACGCTTGGGCATGGTCTACTCCTTACGCCTTGGCTTCAGCTGCACGGGCTCGTTCGCCCTGCAACGTCTTGATCTTGGCGATCGAACGACGGACTTCGCGGATACGCGCCGGCTTTTCGAGCTGGTTGGTCGCCGACTGGAAGCGAAGGTTGAACTGCTCGCGCTTCAGGCTCGTCAGTTCCTCGTCCAGCTGGTCGTCGCTCTTCTGGCGCAGATCTTCGATCTTGCTCATTATTCGCCTCCGAGGTGCGAGGTGTCGCCCAGGCGGGCCACGACCTTGGTCTTGACCGGCAGCTTCATCGCCGCACGGCTGAACGCTTCGGCAGCCAGCGGGCCGGCAACGCCGTCGAGTTCGAACAGGATGCGGCCCGGCTTCACGCGAGCGGCCCAGTATTCGACCGAACCCTTGCCCTTACCCTGACGGACTTCGGCAGGCTTCTTCGAAACCGGCACGTCCGGGAACACGCGAATCCAGAGACGCCCCTGGCGTTTGATGTGACGCGTGATCGCACGGCGTGCCGCTTCGATCTGGCGCGCGGTGATACGCTCGGGCTCGAGCGCCTTCAGCCCATAGGAGCCGAAGTTGAGCGTGGTGCCGCCCTTGGCGTTCCCATGGATCTTGCCCTTGAACGCCTTGCGGTACTTGGTTTTCTTCGGTTGCAGCATGGTTCTTTCCTATACCTGCAATCAGCGAGCCGGACGGACGCCGGACGTCTGCGATTCCATCATGAGACGGTCCTGCGCGGTCGGGTCATGAGCCATGATCTCACCCTTGAAGACCCACACCTTGATGCCGATGATGCCATAGGCGGTCAGCGCCTCGGCCTCTGCATAGTCGATGTTGGCCCGCAGCGTATGAAGCGGAACGCGACCTTCGCGATACTGCTCGACACGTGCGATTTCGGCACCGCCAAGGCGGCCGCCACAGACGATCTTGATACCTTCGGCACCAAGACGCATGGCCGACTGCATTGCGCGCTTCATGGCGCGACGAAATGCAACACGGCGGATCAACTGATCGGCAATGCCCTGAGCGACGAGCTTCGCATCGACTTCCGGCTTGCGGATCTCGACGATGTTCAGCTTGACTTCGCTTTCGGTCATTCGTGACAGCTTGGCACGCAGCTTTTCGATATCCGCGCCCTTCTTGCCGATGATGACACCGGGACGTGCAGCATAGATCGAGATGCGGCAGAGCTTTGCCGGACGCTCGATCACGACCTTCGAAATCGCGGCCTGGGGCACGGTTTCGATGATGTGCTTGCGGATTTCGATATCTTCGCTGAGCAGCTTCGCATAGTCACGCCCCTCTGCGTACCAGCGACTGTCCCAGGTGCGGTTGATCTGCAGGCGCAGACCGATCGGATTGCTCTTCTGGCCCATCTTACGCCTCTTCCTGCTCTCGAACGACGATACGCAGCCGGCTGAACGGCTTGAGGATACGCGTGGACTTGCCACGGCCGCGCGTGTGGAAACGCTTCATTGTGATCGACTTGCCGACCGAAGCTTCCGCCACGACGAGCGCATCGACGTCGAGGTTGTGATTGTTTTCCGCGTTGGCGATTGCCGAAGCGAGAACCTTGGTCGCATCCTTCGCCATCGCCTTCTTGGAAAAAGCGAGAATGTTCAGAGCCTCTTCGGCCTTCTTGCCGCGGATCAGGCCGGCAACGAGGTTGAGCTTCTGGGCCGAACCACGAATAGTGGTACCGACAGCCAGTGCCTCGTTATCGGCGACGCGACGCGGAGCTTTCTGCTTGCTCATCAGCGCTTACCCTTCTTGTCGGCGGCGTGACCCGGGAAGGTACGGGTCGGCGCAAACTCGCCGAGCTTGTGGCCGACCATCTCTTCCGAGACGGAGACCGGGATGAACTTGTGGCCATTGTAGACGTTGAACGTCAGGCCGACGAAGTCGGGCAGGATGGTGGAGCGACGCGACCAGGTCTTGATCGGCTTGCTGTTGCTTGCATCCTGAGCTTCCTGCGCCTTTTTCAACAGGCTCAGCTCGACGAACGGACCTTTCCAGACGGAACGTGCCATGTCCGATTACCTCTTCTTCTTCGCGTGGCGCGAACGGATGATCATCTTGTCCGTCTGCTTGTTCTTGCGGGTACGGGCACCCTTGGTCGGCTTGCCCCACGGAGTGACCGGATGGCGGCCGCCCGAGGTCCGGCCTTCACCACCGCCGTGCGGGTGGTCGACCGGGTTCTTTGCGACACCGCGGGTCAGCGGCTTGATTCCCATCCAGCGACGACGACCGGCCTTGCCCAGGTTCTGGTTCTGGTTGTCCGGGTTCGATACGGCGCCAACGGTACCCATGCAGTCGGCGCGCAGGTAACGCTGCTCGCCACTGTTGAGACGCACGATGACCATGCCACGGTCACGACCGACGAGCTGCACATAGGCACCTGCCGAACGCGCGATCTGACCACCCTTGCCGGGCTTCATTTCGACGTTGTGGCAGATCGTGCCGACCGGCATCTGGCCGAGCAGCATGGCGTTGCCGGGCTTCGTATCGGTCCGTTCGGCCGCAATGACCTTGTCGCCGACAGCGAGGCGCTGCGGAGCGAGGATGTAGGCCATCTCGCCATCGGTGTATTTCACGAGTGCGATGAATGCCGTGCGGTTGGGATCATATTCGATCCGCTCCACGGTGCCTTCAACGTCCCATTTGCGACGCTTGAAGTCGATGAAGCGATACTTCTGCTTGTGGCCGCCACCCATGCCACGCGACGTGACATGGCCCTTGTTGTTCCGGCCACCGGTCTTGCGCTTGCCTTCCGTCAACGACTTGACGGGCTTGCCCTTGTACAGGCCCGACTTGTCGACGAGGATGAGACCGCGGCGCGCGGGGCTCGTCGGTTTGTAGTTCTTGAGTGCCATCAGCTCACACCTTCCGTGATGTCGATCATCGAGCCCTCAGCGAGAGTGACGATCGCCTTCTTCACGTCATTGCGCTTGTAGGGCTTGCCCTTCCAGCGCTTGGTCTTGCCCTTCACGTTGATCGTGTTGACCGCAACGACCTTGGCCTTCTGGTCGGCGTAGATCGCCTCCACAGCTTCCTTGATCTGCGGCTTGGTCGCAGTGCCTGCGACCTTGAACACGACCGCATTATTCTCCGAAGCCATGGTCGACTTCTCGGTGATGTGCGGAGCGAGGATCACGTCGTAGTGACGCGCGTCGGTTGCCTGCTTCTTAGCCATTGAAACGGCCCTCCAGCTTCTCGACAGCGTCCTTTGTGAGGACCAGCGTGTCGTGCTTCAGGATGTCATAGACGTTGGCACCCATCGCCGGCAGGACATTGACGCCCGGCAGGTTACCGGCAGCCTTCTTGAAGCCATCGTTGACGCTTTCGCCGTCGATGATCAGGACCTTGCCGGCCCAGCCATTCTTGTCGAAGTGACCCTTTAGCGCCTTGGTCTTGGCATCCTTGAGTTCAAGGCTGTCGACGACAATCAAGCCGTCCTTTGCCTTGCTCGACAGAGCCATCTTCAGACCGAGCGCACGGATCTTCTTGTTCAGCGACTGCTCGAAGTCACGCTTGCGCGCACCATGAGCCTTACCGCCACCAATGAAGATCGGAGCGCCACGATCGCCGTGGCGAGCGCCGCCCGAGCCCTTCTGGCGACCGAACTTCTTGCCCGTACGAGCCACGTCCGAACGCTCCCGCGTCGGACGCGCGGTTCCGCGGCGGTTCTCAAGCTGCCATGTGACGACCCGGTGCAGGATGTCTGCACGCGGTTCGACGCCGAACACATCGTCGTTCAGCTCGATATCGCCCGACGCCTTGCCGTCGATTTTCTGGACCTTCACCTTCACGGATCAGCCCTCCTTGTTCTCGTCCGAGCCGCTGTCGGCTTCGGGCGTGTCGGTGGTGGTTTCGGTGTCCACACCGGCTTCCTGCTCTTCCAGCAGCTTTTCCTGCTGTTCGGCGGAAATTTCGGTGCCGACTTCGTGTTCGGCTGCACTTTCGACCAGACCTGCTTCGGCTTCGGTATGCTCGAAGTCGTCCTGGTTGCGGCGCATGACACCCGGGAAAGGAAGACCCTCCGGCATGGCGACCTTCACGGCATCGCGAACCATCAGCCAGCCATTCTTCGCGCCAGGGACCGAACCCTTGACGAAAATCAGGCCGCGATCGGCGTCAGTGCGCACGATCTCGAGGTTCTGCTGAGTGCGCTGGCGATCACCCATGTGACCGGCCATCTTCTTGCCCTTGAACACACGGCCCGGATCCTGACGGTTACCCGTCGAACCATGCGAGCGGTGAGAAAGCGAAACACCGTGCGTTGCACGAAGACCGCCGAATCCCCAGCGCTTCATCGCACCGGCGAAGCCCTTACCCTGGGTATGACCAGTGATGTCGACCTTCTGGCCCGCAATGAAGTGTTCCGCAGAGATAAAGGCGCCGACTGGAAGAAGACCTTCCTCGTTCTCGACGCGGAATTCCGCCACCTTCATCTTGAGCGCGACTTCCGCCTTCGCGAATGCTTCGCGTTGCGGCTTGCTCACGTTCTTCTGCTTCGCTTCACCCGAACCGACCTGGACGCCATAATAGCCGTCACGGTCCTGGGTACGGTGGGCAGTGACCTGACAGTCTTCCAGCGACAGGACGGTAACGGGCACGTGCCGTCCATCCTCCTGAAAGAGGCGGGTCATCCCGACTTTCTTTGCGATAACGCCTGTGCGCATCGTCAAACTCCTCAACAGAGGCACCCCGGCCCATCCGAGGTGCTTGCCAGCCCGTTCAATGATGCGTCGCCCCGTCCGGGCTGATTGTCTCCGAAGTGGAGACAGACGGAGGACGCAGTCCCGGATCACATCCGGCGGTATCCCGATGTCTTGCCTGACCTTGAAATCAGGCGGGGCGATCGAGGGCCCCGAAAATGCCCTGCGGCTTTAAGTCCGGCAGGTGGACTGAAATCAAACCGCTCAGGCGAGCTTGATTTCCACGTTAACGCCTGCCGCCAGATCGAGCTTCATCAGCGCGTCGACGGTCTGCGCATTGGGCTGCACGATATCGAGCAGTCGCTTGTAAGTCCGAACCTCGAACTGCTCCCGCGACTTCTTGTCGATGTGCGGACCGCGGTTCACGGTAAACTTCTCGATGCGCGTTGGCATGGGAATGGGGCCACGAATGAGAGCACCCGTACGACGCGCGGTTTCCGCGATTTCTCCAGTTGCCTGGTCGAGAACGCGATGGTCGAACGCCTTGAGGCGAATGCGGATATTCTGAGCTTCCATTACCTACACCAATGCGAAAGAGCCTAGTGACCTGTCGCCAAGCCACAAAAAAGAAAGGCCCGCCCATCTGAGCCCGGTTTCCCGGAACGGGCGACCTTTCGTAAATTCCTGCGAAAGGGACGAATCCCTGTCTGTCGGCGCGCGTATACTGGTGACCGCCGAGTCTGGCAACCCCCGATTTCCAACATTTTCGAGTTGGCGGGAAGAAGTGGGAGCAGGAAGAAGAAAGAAGCCCGCCATCCCTCGATTGGAATGGCGGGCTTCTCGAATTACGAAGCCGAAGCTTACTTGGAGATCGAGCTCACAACGCCCGACCCGACGGTGCGGCCACCTTCGCGGATAGCGAAGCGCAGACCTTCGTCCATGGCGATCGGAGCAATGAGCTTGACGTCGATCGTGACGTTGTCGCCCGGCATGACCATCTCGGTGCCTTCCGGCAGAACGACTTCACCAGTGACGTCGGTCGTGCGGAAGTAGAACTGCGGACGATAGTTCGCGAAGAACGGAGTGTGACGGCCGCCCTCGTCCTTCGAAAGGACGTATACCTCTGCACTGAAGTCGGTGTGCGGTGTAACCGAACCCGGCTTTGCGAGAACCTGGCCACGCTCCACGTCTTCACGGCCAACGCCGCGGATCAGTGCGCCGATGTTGTCGCCGGCTTCACCGCGATCGAGCAGCTTGCGGAACATTTCGACGCCGGTAACGGTCGTCTTCGACGTATCCTTGATGCCGACGATCTCGACTTCGTCACCAACGTTGACCACGCCGGTTTCGACGCGGCCGGTAACAACCGTACCGCGACCCGAGATCGAGAAAACGTCCTCGATCGGCATGAGGAAGTCCTTGTCGACCGGACGATCCGGTGTCGGGATGTGCGTGTCGACAGCTTCCATCAGTTCCTTGATGGAGTTTTCGCCGATTTCCGGATCGCGACCTTCGAGAGCAGCAAGAGCCGAGCCCTTGATGATCGGAATGTTGTCGCCGTCGAAATCGTAGGAGCTGAGCAGCTCGCGTACTTCGAGCTCGACGAGTTCGAGGATTTCCTCGTCGTCGACCTGATCGACCTTGTTCATGTAAACGACCAGCGCGGGAACGCCGACCTGACGCGCGAGCAGGATGTGCTCGCGGGTCTGAGGCATCGGGCCATCGGCTGCGTTCACGACGAGGATCGCGCCGTCCATCTGCGCGGCACCGGTGATCATGTTCTTCACATAGTCGGCGTGGCCCGGGCAGTCGACGTGGGCATAGTGACGCGCGTCGGTTTCGTACTCGACGTGTGCGGTCGAGATGGTGATGCCGCGCTCACGCTCTTCGGGAGCCTTGTCGATGTTGGCGAAATCGACGGCCGCACCCTGTACCTTGGTGATTGCCGCGGTCAGCGTGGTCTTGCCGTGGTCGACGTGACCGATGGTGCCTACGTTAACGTGCGGCTTGTTCCGCTCGAATTTTTCCTTAGCCATTACTCAATAACCTCTGTCTGTCTGATTGGATATCAGGGGGATTGGGATCGGCACCCGCTGAATCAGGCGCCGCCCCTAGCCTTATCACTCGCCTTAGGCAAGCTTCTCCTTGACCTCTTGCGCGACATTCGCCGGCACTTCGTCATAGTGACTGAACTGCATCGTGTACTGCGCACGACCCTGCGTAAAGGAACGCAGTTCGTTCACGTATCCGAACATGTTGGCCAGCGGCACATTGGCCTCGACTGCCTGGGCATTGCCGCGGCTGTCGGTGCCCTGGATCTGGCCACGACGCGAGTTGAGGTCGCCTATGACGTCGCCGAGATAATCCTCGGGTGTCACGACCTCGACCTTCATGATCGGTTCGAGAAGCTTGATGCCAGCCTTCTGGGCCACTTCACGCATGGCACCGCGACCGGCGATTTCGAACGCTATCGCGCTCGAGTCGACGTCGTGGTACGCACCATCGTAAAGCGTCACGGTGAAGTCGATGATCGGGAAGCCGACGAGGAAGCCGCTTTCGGCCTGCTCGCGAATGCCCTTCTCGATGGCCGGGATATATTCCTTGGGAATGTTACCGCCCTTGATTTCGTCTTCGAAGACGAAACCCTGGCCACGCTCGCCCGGTTCGACCTTGATCTTGACGCGACCGAACTGGCCCGAACCACCCGACTGCTTCTTGTGGGTGTAATCGATGTCGACCGGCTTGCCGAGGTATTCGCGGTAGGCGACCTGCGGTGCGCCGACGTTCGCCTCGACCTTGAATTCGCGCTTCATGCGATCGACAAGAATGTCGAGGTGAAGCTCGCCCATGCCCTTGATAATCGTCTGGCCCGATTCGTGATCGGTGGTGACGCGGAAGCTCGGATCTTCGGCGGCCAGGCGATTGAGGGCAACGCCCATCTTTTCCTGGTCGGCCTTGGTCTTCGGTTCCACCGACAATTCGATCACCGGCTCGGGGAATTCCATCCGTTCGAGAATGATCGGCTTGGACGCATCGCACAGCGTGTCGCCCGTGGTCGTTTCCTTGAGGCCGGCAATCGCGACGATGTCACCGGCGAATGCTTCATCGATGTCCTCGCGGTTGTTCGAGTGCATCAGCAGCATGCGGCCGATCTTTTCCTTCTTGTCCTTCACCGAATTCAGCACGCTGCCTTTGGTGAGGTGACCGGAGTAGACGCGCGTGAAGGTGAGCGAGCCGACGAACGGGTCGTTCATGATCTTGAACGCCAACGCCGCGAACGGAGCATCGTCCGATGAGGGGCGCGTGTCTTCCTGGTCGCTATCGGGCAGGACGCCCTTGATGGCCGGAACGTCGAGCGGTGACGGCATGTAGTCGACCACCGCGTCGAGCAGGGGCTGGACGCCCTTGTTCTTGAATGCGGAGCCACAAAGAACCGGCACGAATGCGCGTTCCATTGTGCCCTTGCGGATCAGCTTCTTGAGCGTTGCCGCATCGGGCTCGTTGCCTTCGAGGTACTGCTCCATCACGTCGTCGTCCTGTTCGACGGCGGTCTCGATCAGCTTCTCGCGATATTCGGCCGCCTTGTCGGCCAGTTCGGCGGGGATTTCGACGAATTCGTATTTCGCGCCGAGATCCTCGTTCTGCCACACGATGCCGCGGTTGTTGACGAGATCGACAACACCCTGGAGATCACTTTCGGCGCCGATCGGGAGATACAGCACCAGCGGGTTGGCGCCGAGGCGGTCGATGATCGACTGGACGCAGTAGTAGAAATCTGCGCCGGTGCGGTCGAGTTTGTTGATGAAGCACATGCGGGGCACGCCGTACTTGTCGGCCTGGCGCCACACGGTTTCGGATTGGGGTTCCACTCCGGCAACTCCATCAAAAACGGCGACGGCGCCGTCGAGCACGCGCAGCGAGCGTTCGACTTCAATGGTGAAGTCGACGTGGCCGGGGGTGTCGATGATGTTGATCCGGTGCTTGGGCATGCCCTCGCGCAGGTCTTCGGGCGAGCCCATCGCATCCTTGGTCGGATCTTCGGCGGTCCAGAAGGTGGTCGTGGCAGCCGAGGTGATGGTGATGCCGCGTTCCTGCTCCTGCTCCATCCAGTCCATGGTGGCGGCGCCGTCGGGTGGTCTTGCCGGCATCGATGTGCGCCATGATGCCGATGTTGCGGTACCGCTCGAGCGGATATTCGCGTGCCATGTGGAATTCCTCGTGGGGTTCGGGACGACGGTTTTGCCGCCCCCTTGCTAAACTAATGTGACCGTCCGGCGACCGTTCCGCACATCGGCGGAACGGCCATCCGAACCGGTGCCTACCAGCGGTAGTGCGAGAAGGCGCGGTTCGCGTCCGCCATGCGGTGCGTGTCCTCGCGCTTCTTGACGGCATTGCCGCGGTTGTTCGCCGCATCCATCAGCTCGCCCGAGAGACGGGCGGCCATGGTGGTTTCGGGGCGACCGCGCGCCGCACCGATCAGCCAGCGGATGGCCAGCGCCTGCGCACGCTCGGGACGAACCTCGACCGGCACCTGGTAGGTCGCACCACCGACACGGCGGCTGCGCACCTCGACCTGCGGCTTGATGTTGTCGAGCGCGGCGTGGAACAGCTCGACCGGGTTCGCCTTGGCCTTGGCCTCGACGGTGAAAGGACCTGATCGTTGAATTTCGGATCAGGCAGGATTTCCCGCTTCTCGGGACGACGACGACGTGACATGTTTGCTAACTCCTTCGGAGAGCGGCAGCACCTCCGTGCTGCCTTGCGGCACCAGCCACCTTACTTCGGACGCTTGGCGCCGTATTTCGAGCGCGACTGCTTGCGGTCCTTCACGCCCTGCGTATCGAGCACGCCGCGAAGGACGTGGTAGCGAACGCCGGGAAGGTCGCGAACACGGCCGCCGCGGATGAGCACGACGCTGTGCTCCTGCAAATTGTGGCCCTCGCCCGGAATGTAGGAGATGACTTCGCGCTGGTTGGTCAGGCGAACCTTGGCAACTTTACGCAAAGCCGAGTTCGGCTTCTTCGGGGTCGTCGTATAGACGCGGGTGCAAACGCCGCGCTTCTGCGGGTTCTGCTCCATCGCAGGGACCTTCGATTTGGCCTTCTGCGGAACGCGGCCCTTGCGGACCAGCTGGTTGATCGTCGGCATATGAGTTCTTTCTCTTCACCGTTTTTATCGACCCTTCCGGGCGGGAAACCGGTTCCCACTTTCCCTGAAGGGATCGACGTGAATGGTGACGACTAGCGGGTGATGGTGATGCGATTGGCTTAGCCCGTCATCCCGGCGAAAGCCGGGATCGCTCTCCGCAAGCTCTGCGCCTGCGGCACGAGATTCCAGCTTTCGCTGGAATGACGTCTAAGCTGAACCACTCCACCCATCGGCCCGCACGGCCACCGGGTTACTTTGACGGCTGCCCCGAACAGGTTACCCTGCTGCAATAGAAAAGAGCCTCGCCGCGTATGCGACAGGCCCCCGGGACATGACCGGCAATGTTCAGCTCTATCTGGCCGGTGTTGGAGACGCGCAGGGCGATTCCTTCACCGGATGGGCGCGCACATAGAGCGAGAGGGGGGATGGGTCAAGGGAGGGTTGACCTTTCGGCCGAGGGACTCGAAAAGGCGGTTCATAAATGGGGGGTCCGAAAAAATGCCGAGTACAGCGTTCGATATCCCTGTAGAACGTATCCACCTTTACGAAGAGAACCCCCGTCACGGTGCAGTAACCGATCCGACTGAGATCGTTAAGATTTTGCTTGAGGACGAGCAAGTTTACGAGCTCGCGAAGAGCATTGCGGAACACCGGACCAATCCACTCGAACTTTTGGGTGTAGTCGACATAACCGAAGAGGGCGCTTCTGAACCGTCTTACGAGGTCTGGGAGGGCAATCGGCGTGTAGCTAAACCAATACGGCTGCAGTTCTTCCAGAGTCGCTCTTCCGCAGTTGCTGGTTTTGTCCCTCAAACGCCGGGCGGAGCGGGTGGGCCTTCGGCCCGTTGACGTGACCCCCTGATTTTCCTCCAAGTTGGATTAGAGTCTGGCCTTGAAGGAAGGACAGACGATGAAGCGTACGAGGTTTTCAGAAGAGCAGATT
>QFNA01000004.1 GCA_003248395.1 Citromicrobium sp. | reverse complement strand
CGACTTCGCCGCCTTCCGGGCCGAGGTGAAGAAGGTGTTCAAGGCCGATATTCCCCTGGCCGAGCGTTCCGCCTGGGAAGACTGGATCACCCGCGACCGCGCCGAGATCGCCCGCCTGTCCGCCGAGATTGCCAAGGCCGAAGCCCAGATCGACAGCATCGTCTATGGCCTGTTCGACCTGACCCCCGACGAAATCGCGCTGCTGGAAAGCGTGGTGTGATACCTGCTTTTCCGGTTTCGCTGCCGCTCGTCACGGGCTTTGTAAACATCCTGCATTTCCTGCCATGTCAGAACGTCTTTCCTTTGCGTGTCAGGCTGGCGGGTTCCTTTCGTCTATTGCTTGCATGATCTGCTAGCGTTTCCTATGTTGCCATGATGAACAGCAAGCACCGCAAGACCCTTGCCGCCGTCTTCAATGATCCGGTGTCCGGCACCATCGAATGGGCGGCAGTCGAAAGCCTGCTGCTGGCGATGCCCGCGACTTCCTGGAACGGATCGGGGTTAGACCATGACCAACACCATGACCTACAAGGGCTATGCCGCCCGGATCGAGTATGACGACGAAGACGGCATTTTCACGGGCCGGATTGCCGGCATCCGCGATGGGGTAGGCTTTCACGCCGATACCGTGGAAGGGCTGCGCGAAGCCTTCCATGAGGCGGTCGAAGACTACATCGACACTTGCGCCAGGATCGGCAAGGAACCGCAGAAGTCCTATTCGGGGCAGGTCATGTTCCGGGTCAGTCCCGAGGTTCACCGCAAGGCCGCGTTGGCCGCCGAGCTGTCAGGCAAGAGCCTGAACCAATGGGCCGCAGAGGTGATCGACCGGGCCGCAGGGTAGGAAACGATAAGCCGGTGACTCTATTTCAGCCTATTTTAGTGCGATGCGGCCAAAGGTTCAGTTGATCCGCGATGGCTTTCAGAGTGCGATCTGAAAAAACATCGTGTTCGCGGCAAAGCCTCTCATAGGTGTGCCAGTGCATGCCTTTTGGTTTGCCAAAGTCAGACCCGTTCAGAACGCCCGCTGGCCACCCCAAGCGGCTGCGGATACGATCCGCCCGCCGTCCTGCCCGATCTGCTATATCCTCGCGCTGCGAAGGATAGGCGAGCTGGTGGCATTTGCGGCAAGCGAAGATGCCCCCGCCATAGATCACCGCGACACGCTGGCCGCACCCACGGGCAGGGCAGAGGAACCAGTGTCGTTCGCCGCCGATATGGCAGGGTGTATATTTTTCCCGCGCCCATTCACCACGTCCGAGACAATGACCTTCGTTGCGCTCACCCGCTACTTGCAGGGCTGTCCAGGTGATTGTGAGGCCAACATTCAGGGGCCAGTCCATCGCATAGGCGAACAACGCCGCGTCGCGGAAACGCGCCAACCTATCCCGTTCTACGCGCCGCTCATGTCGGGAGGGGGCACGCTGCCGCGCCTTCACCGGGCCGCCTTCGGCGATCCGTTCAGGCTTGGCGGTAACGGCGGGGCTGACGGAAAGCGGGCTGGGAGGATTAGGAGCTGTGCAGACAGGAGGCGGGCAGGCGGCTGGTTCTTCTCTGCCTACTATAAGACCGGGCGCTGCCGTTGGCCGCAGCCCCCGTTGAATAGTAGGGATTTTTGTAATCTCGTCGGAATATCTCGTCGTCAGATCAATCACAGGCGTTTTTCTCAGGTATTCTCTGCCGCCGCGTTTTCATGCTGGCCTAGCCATGTCTCGAAAGCGTCCCGCCTGATCCGTTGCACCGCGCCGATCCGAACAATGGGGGGCGTTTGCTTCCGGGCGACGAGCTTTTGCCAGGTGCTTCGGCTGATCCCCATTGTCGAGATCACGTCCGTCACTGTCATTAGCTGATCTTGTGCTTGCTGCGCCATGTTCCGCAACTCCCTGTGTTCCTACACCATATCTTGTGGGTGCGATTATACCGCAGCAGGGGGCATGCTGGAAGGGCGAACAAAGCAAGATGCCAATGGGCGTTAAAGAATATCTCTGAAAGAGATAGTTAAACAGTTACGCGAAGCCGTCGCTTTGGAATGTTATGTATTTTCATGATATTGCGTCTCCATTCGGGCATGGTGGGCGGGTGATACCCCGAGTTATAACGGGTGATACCCCGAGTCCCTGAACGGGTGATACCCCGAGTCAAAAACGGACTTATCCACAGGATCAGAGCTTGTAGCGCCGATCCTGTCGCCATTCGATCTTTTCAGGGTCACGGTTGATCGACAGCGAAGGGCCGTTCGCGCCCTCGATCTCTTGCATGGAATATTCGGGTAGGGCGTTGCGCGTGATGGCTTTCCGCAGATCACGTGCAAAATCGCCGTAGCTCTGGGATGATCCGCTGCGCCCGTGCAGGTCGCGGAAGGTGAATATCCACCCTGCCTGCTTGCCTACATGGCGACGGGCGAGGCGATACAGGAAGCGATCAAGGCCGCTTGTCAGGTCAAAATACTTGGGCGAAATCGCCAGGACGTCCCGGTCCTTGGTCACAGCTTCGAACAGCCATGCCGGAAGCTCCAGCCATGCACCCTTGGCCTTGCCATCGTCGCTTTCCTCGATCTGGAAGGCCGATAGTAGGTTGAACGCTCCGAGCTTACGCCGCTTCCCTTCCAGGGCCGGACTTTCATAGGCGACACCCGTTGCCCGCAGGCGATGCAAGGCCGCTTTCAGCTCTGCATAGCCTTTGCCGCCCGTGTCTCGTCCGACCGCGCTTAGCAGATTGTAGGGGTGGAACTGGACGCGGGGCGACACAAGAAGGCCAGCGTTCACCGCCTCGTTGATTTGCGAGATTGCCCACAGAAGGACGTCATAGTCCCAGATCGTCGCAACCCCATATTCGTCTGGGGCAGTCACAAGCACCCGTTGTCCGCTGGGGCCGTCCCATTCGATCCGGGTGCGCTTGTTCTTGGACAGGGCGACGAGGGGGGCGCTCATGGCTTCCCGCTCGTCCCGGAATGGCACGTCCCCGATCAGGGCGACAAACAGGTCAAGCTGGCGGTTCTTGCTCATGCCGCTTGGGCCTCGATCTCGTTATCCCGCGCCATGACATTGCGCACCGTCGCGGCATACCACAGGCCGCCCCGCGCCGTCTTTATGCCCCGCGTGTTCAGCTCGTCCGCGATTTGGCGCAGGGATGCGCCACGGGCCGCGATCTGACGAATGACCGGCAAGACATTCGCCGCATGCTGATCGGCCTTTCTTGCGTTCCGCTCTGCCCCTTTGCGGGCCGCGTGGCGCTGTTCCCCTGCCCTTCCCGGCATGGACCAGCCCAAGGCCACACCACGGGCCTTAGCCGCTGCCAGCGCCGCGCGAGTGCGGTCTGAAATGGCTTGCGCCTCATGCTCTGCGACTGCCGCCATGACGTGCAACAGGAAGCGGTTTGCCTCTGGCATATCTGCCGCTGCAATCTCGACCCCGGCTTCTAGCAGATTGGCGATGAAGGCCACATTGCGGGCGAGGCGGTCCAGTTTGGCGATCAGAAGAACAGCACCGATCCGCTTGGCCTCTGCCAAGGCGCGGGCGAGCTGCGGGCGGTCGTTCTTCTTGCCACTTTCAATCTCGACGTATTCCGCTGCGATCTCACCCTTGCCCGCGACGTGATCCGCCACCGCCTTGCGCTGCGCGTCCAGGCCAAGGCCGCTCTTGCCTTGGCGATCCGTGCTGACCCGCAGATAGGTGACGTAGTGCATGGCCGGTCCTTCCTAAACTGGGGTGATCTCGGGGTGTATAATCACCCTACGTCCGTTGTGTCTTTATACACCTATGCGCATTTACGTATTTCCGCAAGCGCGGATGTGCGCTCTTATGTATTTGCGACTCTGCGGAACTGCGGTAGCGTCTGCCCATGAAAACGATAGTCATAGCCGCCCAAAAAGGCGGGGCCGGAAAAACCACCCTCGCCCGCAACCTTGCCGTTGTTGCCTCTCAGGATGGCCGCGACGTTCTTTGTCTCGATCTCGATCCGCAAGGCTCACTTCGCGCCTGGTGGGAAGGTCGGGATGCTGACGCGCCTTCAATGCTGGACCGTGACCCCGCGCCGGATGTTCTCAGGGCCGCCCTGAACGCGGCACAGGCGCAATTCGATCTGTGCATCATCGACACCCCACCCGCTGCGCCGGAATGGCTGGCAGAGGCGCTAGGGGCCGCCGATCTGGTGCTGATTCCCGTTCGCCCCTCGCCTGATGATCTGCGGGCCGTAGGGGCGACGATTGCCGCCGTGAACGCTGCCCGCGTCCCCTTTGCCTTTGCCCTGTCACAAACCCCTCGCGCCAAGATCACCGATGAAGCCGCCCGCGTCCTGGCGCAACATGGCCGTGTCGCGCCGGTCAACATCGCGCAACGGGTCAGCTATGCGGAAACCGGGGCTACGGGGCAGGGCGTCACCGAAACAACTGACGACAAGGCCGGGGCCGAAATTGCCGCCGTCTGGAATTATGTGAAGGGGATTCTGAATGGCTAAGAAGCCTGTCGCCCTCGATGGCCTGCTAAACACTCAAAGTCGCCCGGCGGATACCGGGATACCGCAACGCGGAGCTGCGCCGTTAACTACAGGGGCAAGACCTGCGCCTAAGAAACGGGAGGGCGAAAAGCGGCTGACGCTGGCGCTGGATGGCGAAACCTATCGCCGCCTGCGGCTACATGCTGCCGAAACTGACCAGACACACCAGGACATTCTGGAAGCTGCGCTTGCGGAATACCTTAAGCGCGCAAATGCGTGATTACGCAAATACATAATAGCGGAATTACTTAAGAATGAACCTTTTCAACCGCAAGACACTGAAACGGCATATAAATCCCGCACCTATCCCCGCCGATCACTTGGCCGCGCTGGACGCCTGGGCTGACATGATCCGCTCTGGCCGTGTCTATGCCCTGAAGGAAACCGCCCTGCATGGGAAATTCGCGGCAAAGATCATCGAAGGTGTTCTGGAGCGGCACGGTGTGGCACGCAGTTGTGCGATCCTTCCCGACGAATAAGCTCCTCGAGGATGCGCAGCTTCTCGTGGGCTGGCCAGTAGCGGCGGCGCGCGACGCCGGTGATTACCTCGATCCGGCGGATATCGTCGTTGGACATGAGCATGTCCTCAAGCACAGGCTTGAGCCTCTCATGGTCATGCTGGACTGTCCGGTCGAAAGGGGGGGCAGTTCAGTATGGCCATCAAACGATTTTCCCAGCAAGGCTTCTCTGGGACAACTCCATCTATATAGTTACCGAAAACAAATCCCAAGCAGAAGCCCAATGCTCAACCGCCACAGCTTTTTGACAACCTGTCTCTTGTCGCGACTTAACTCTATCTCGCGCACGCCGCCCATGGGTTTAGATCCCGAATGCATCGCGGGGGAGCGGGCCAGAGCGCCCGGGCTTTCCACGCGCGAGGTGATCTGGGGGGCAGACTACGACGCCGTCCTTATAGCAGCTGCGCCGCCACTGCCTACGATTCTCGTGCCCTGCGAAGGCGGGCCGTCGCACAACCCGGCCGAAGCTACAGTGCCGAAGGAATGTTCCGCCGAGGCGCAGGTGCTGCTGGAGGCCGTGCTGGACTACCACCGGCGCAGGGCCGAGCGCCGCGAGGAAGTCGCCGCATGAGCAAGCGCCTGGTCCTTGCCCGCCTGAACCACGAGACGAACACGTTTTCGCCCGTTCCGACGCCACTGGTCTCGTTCAATCCGCTATTGGGGGACGAGGCGTTGGCGGCGGCGGAGGGTTCGCCCACGGCTCTGGGCGCCTTTCATGCCTTTGCCCGCCACATCGGGGTTCGGATCGACGTGCCGCTGATCGCCCATGCCATGCCTTCAGGCCCTGTCGAGGACGACGCATTTGAGGCAATGGCACAGGCAATCCTCGGGTCCGTTGAGCAAGGATGCGACGGCATCCTTCTGGATCTGCATGGTGCCATGGCGACCCGCAGCCATGACGATGGCGAGGGTGAACTTCTGGCACGGGTGCGAGCTGCCGCGCCTGCTGTTCCGATCGGCGTGGCACTCGATTTGCACGGGAACATCACGCAGACCATGCTGGACAACAGCGACGTGATCGTGGGCTTCAAGACCTATCCTCACGTCGATATGGTCGAGACAGGTGAGCATGTCGCGCGCCTGTTCGCGCCGCTTCTCGACGGCGGTCCGCGCCCTGAGATGGCGCTGTGCCATCCGCCCATGCTGGCCGCGACCCTTTGCATGAACACGACGACCGACTGCGCCATGACGGACCTTGTCGCCATGGCACGTCAGGCCGAGACGCGGCCCGGCGTTCAGGCCGTGACCGTCTTCGGTGGTTTCCCCATTGCGGACCTCGCGGAAACGGGCCTTTCCATCGTCACCGTCGCCGATACCCCTGAACTGGCGACCGAGGTTGCGCGGGAACTCGGCCAGGAGGCATGGCGTCGCCGCGAAGAATATGTCTATCACGAGGAGCCGCTGGCGCAGTCCATCGACCGCGCGATCACGCTGGCCGACGGTTCGGCCCCCGTCCTGCTGCTGGACCATGGAGACAACTGCATGTCCGGAGGCAGCTGCGACGTGATGGACGTACTGGAGGAGCTGCTGGCGGCCGGCCAGGACGGCATCCTCGTCGGGCCCATCGCTGATGCCGGGACGGTCGCGCAGATGTTCGCCGCAGGCGAAAGCGCAGAGGTCGAGGTGAGGCTGGGCAACAAGACCCCGGCCAAGGACCTGCCTCTGCCGCATTCGCCCCTAGCGCTGCGCGGGCGGGTTCTGGCCCTGTCGGATGGCCGCTATCGTGTGACCGGCCCGATCTATCACGGGCAGGTCCTTTCAATGGGACGGGCGGCGCTGCTGGATACGGGCGCCGCGCGGATCGTGGTCTGCGAGCAGCCGCACGAGCCGCTGGATATGGGCGTGTTCACCTGCCTGGGGATCAGGGAACTGTCGGCGCGCTTCCTGCACCTGAAATCGCGCATGTACTGTCGCCCCGTGTTCGAGCCCTTGGCGAAAACAGTGGTCGAATGCGCAAGCTCGGGCGTTACAAGCTCGAACTATGATCTCTTCGCCTTCCGGAAGCTGGCGCGGCCGACATATCCGCTGGATGACAAGATCACTTGGCAAGCCTGACGGCGTTCCGCGCTGGCGATGCGATCATACGCTTAAGGAGTTGGTTCTGCTGAGAGAGAGTGCCATGCAGCTGATGGTCGACGAAGGCCACAAATTGTTGATCGTCATGGCGGCGAGCGTCGTGCCCCAGCGACCCCCTCTCGGCATATACACATTAGTTATCGGCCTGTGGCGCCTTGGGCGGCTGGGACTACGGCCAGGAAGGCATCGTTTTCCTCGGGATTGGCGATGGTGACGCGCGCCCAGTCCAGGAAAGGCTTCTCCTGCCATGCCTTGATCAGGACACCATGACGGCGCAGCGCCTCGGCGAAGTCGGCGGCGGGGCCGGCTGTGCGGAAGAACAGGAAGTTGCCGTGGCTGGGCGCGACCTCGTAACCCCTGGCGCGCAGGCTCTCGGCCACGCGGGCGCGTTCGGATGCGGTGAGCGCGACCACGCGGGCCAGATGGCCGGTATCCTGCAGCGCGGCCAGTGCCGCCGCGCCGGCCAGCGCGTTGATGGCGAACGGGTTGCGGGTCTTGCGCAGCGCCCGCACCAGGTCGGCGTCCGAGCAGATGCCATAGCCGACCCGCGCCCCGGCTAGGCCATAGGCCTTGGACAGCGTGCGCAGCGACACCCATGGGTGTCCCGCCTCGCGCAGCATTTCGAGGGCGTCGAAGGCCAGATCGTCGGACAGGTATTCGCGGTAAGCCTCGTCGAAGACGACCAGCGCGCCCTGCGGCACCGCGGCCAGCAGCCGGGCGAAGTCGGCCTGCGGCACGGCAGGGCCTGCCGGGTTGCTAGGCGAGGAAAAGATCAGGATGCGCGCGGGCTGCGCCAGCGCCGCGATCAGCGCATCGGCCGGAAAACGCCAGTCGGGCGGAAAGGACACCTTGTCCACCACCGCGCCGCAGGACCGGGCCCCGAATTCATGCAGGCCGAAGCTGGGGCAGATCGTAACCACCCGGTCGCCCGGCCGCAGGACCGCGCGATAGATGGCGCCGATCAGGTCCTCGGAGCCGTTGCCCAGGATCACGGTGTTGGGGTCCACGCCATTCGCCTGCCCGATCCCCTGACGCAGCGCCTCGTCGCTGGCATCGGGATAGCGGCCAACGCCGGCCGCGGCGTCGCGGATCGCCTGCACCGCCGCGGGCGACGGCCCCAGCGGGCTTTCGTTGCTGTCGAGTTTGGCCACCGCGTCGATACCATAGACACTGCGGAACCGGTCCAGCGCGAGGCCCGCGTTATAGTCGGGCAGTCCCGCGACTTCGGGCCGGATCAGGGGTTGGGATGACATTGTGGGGCCTCGTGCGTCAAAGGTCGAATATCTTGCCGGGGTTCATGATGCCGCGTGGGTCCACGGCGCGCTTGAGCCGCCGCATCAGGTCCAGCGCGGGACCATGCTCGGCTTCCATATAGGCTTTCTTGCCCAGGCCCACGCCGTGCTCTCCGGTTGAGGTGCCACCCATCGACAGCGCCAGTTCCACCAGCCGCCGGTTGATGGCGCGGGCGGTCTCGGTTTCCTGCGGGTCCGCGGGATCGAACAGCAGGACCAAGTGGAAATTCCCGTCCCCGACATGGCCGATCAGCGGCGCGACAAAGCCTGTTGCTGCGATCTCGGTCTTGATGGCGGCGATGCAGTCCGGCAGGCGTGACAGCGGCACGCAGACGTCGGTCGAGATGCCCTTGATGCCCGGCCGCAGCGCGCGGGTGGCATAAAGCGCCTCGTGCCGGATGCGCCACAGCCGCGTGGCATCTTCAGCTGTCGCGGCGGGTTCGATCCGGGTCGCGCCCGCATCGCTGGCCAGGTCCTGGAACAGCGCCACGTCATGCGCCACGGAGGGGCCCGATCCGGTGATCTCGACCCATAGCGTCGCGGTTTCCGGGAGGGCGGCGGCGCACCACGAGTTGATCGCCGCCATCTGCAGGTCGTCGGCCAGTTCGATCCGGGTCAGTCCCAGACTGCACTGCTGGGCGGCGACGACGCAGGCGGTGGCGGCGTCCAGATCGGGAAAGCTGCACAGCAGCGACTGCGCCGCCTCGGGCTTGCCGAACAGCCGCAGCGTCAGCTCCGTGATAACCCCCAACGTGCCTTCCGCGCCCACGAACAGATGGGTCAGGTCGTAACCGGCCGCGGACTTGCGCGCCCGTCCGCCGGTGCGGATCACCTGACCGTCGGGCAGCACCACCGTCAGCCCCAGCACCAGTTCCCGCATGGAGCCATAGCGCACGGTGGTCGTCCCCGAAGCACGGGTGGAGGCCATTCCCCCTAGGGTGGCCTGCGCCCCCAGATCAACCGGGAAGAACAGCCCGGTGGCCCGCAGTTCCTCGTTCAGGCGCTGGCGAGTGACGCCGCACTGGACCACGCAGTCCATGTCCTCGGCATGGATGGCAAGGATGCGGTCCATGCCCGACACGTCCAGGCTGATGCCGCCCTTGGGCGCCAGCACCTGCCCCTCGATCGAGGACCCTGCGCCGAAGGGGATCACCGGGACGCCATGGTTGTGGCAGACCGCCAGCACGCGCGCGACCTCCTCGGTCGATTGCGCCATCACCACGGCGTCGGGGGCTGCTGCGGGCAGCCAGCTTTCGGCGGCGCCGTGCTGGTCGCGCACGGCGGCCGAGGTCAGCAGCCGGTCGCCGAAACAGGGCGCAAGGGCGGCCAGCGCGGCGCTTGTCGCGGGAGTGGTCGAGGTCATGGAGGGATCGTTCCGTGCAAGAGAGGGTGCGGCGATCCCTGCCGCCGCGCCCGGGGGAAGCTACTCCTTGAACCACCAGCGTTCGGAGGCGCGGGCGCCGTCCAGTTCCCAGTCGTTGCCCAGCTCGCCATGCGCGACCTTGTCCGAGGTCGCGTCCAGGAAGTCGGCCCAGACCGGGGCGACCATGCCGCCATCCTCGGCGATCAGGCGCTGGCATTCCCAGTAAAGCTGCTTGCGCTTTTCCTCGTCCTTCTCGCCGCGGGCGGCGACCAGGGCCTTATTGAAGGCCTCGTTGTCCCAACTGGTTTCGTTCCAGCTGCCGATACCTTCGCGCGAGTAGGCCAGCGACAGCATCACGTCCTCGTTCGGACGACCTGACCATTTGGTCGCGAACATCGGGCGCTTGCCCCAGATGCCGGACCAATAGCCATCGTCCGGCTCGCGCTTGACGTCGATGGTGATGCCGGCCGCCGCCGCCTGTTCGGCGTAGAGCTGGGCCATGTTCGTGGCCCCCACAAAGGGCGCCTCGGCCACGTGCAGCGGCACCGTCAGCCCCTCGGCCCCCGCCTTCTGCAGCAGCGCCCGCGCCTTCTCGGGGTCATAGACATGCTGTACCAGGTTCGGATTGTGATACTGATAGGCTTCCGAGATCGGCTGGTCGTTGGCGATCGAGCCATAGCCGGAGAGGATCTTGTCCAGCATCTCCTGGCGGTTGATGGCCAGCTTCATCGCCATGCGCACGTCCGGATTGGCGAACAGCGAATCGGTGCAGTTCATGCTGAAGGCGTAGTGCTGCTTGCCACTGGTCTGGATCAGGTTGATTCCGGGCATCGACTTCAGCAGGTCCGCGGTCGTGGTGTCCACGAAGGCGATGGCATCCACCTGGCCGGTCTGCAGCGCGGTCATGCGGGCGTTCACATCTGCGATGCACTTGACTTCGATCTCGTCGAAATGGGCGCGGCCCTCCTTCCAGTAATTCGGGAAGCGCTTCACGCGGCTGCCGACGCCCGGCTCGTAGCTTTCCAGCGTGTAGCCGCCGGTGCCGATGCCCTTGTCGAAGTCACGGTCCTCGGCGGGCACGATCAGCATCGTCACCATGCTCAACAGCGACGGAAAGCCCGAATTCGGCGCGGCCAGCGTGATACGGACCTCGTTCGGGCCGGTCGCTTGGATGTCGGTGACGGGCTCGAACAGGGCCTTGGTCTCAGAGACCGTGTCGGGGCCGCGGTGCAGGTTCAGCGACCAGACCACGTCATCGGCGGCCATGGTCTTGCCGCTGTGGAACTCGACCCCGTCGCGCAGCTTGAAGGTCCATTCGGTCAGGTCGTCGTTGCTGCCCCATTCGGTTGCAAGCTCGGGAACCAGCTTGCCGCCCGGCCCGACCTCGATCAGGCAGTTGCGCATCTGGTATTGCAGCTGCATCATGAAGCGGCTTTCGTTGAGCTGAGGGTCCAGGGTCTCGGCGGTATTGAAATCGGCGACCGCCAGGCGGAAGGTGCCGCCCTTGCGGGGGGGTGCGTTCTGCGCCAGGGCGCGGCCGGGCCGCAGCCCCAGCACGGCGGCGGTGGACATCGCCCCCGCCCCAAGCAGAAGCGAACGTCGGGTGGTCAGCAATGCCATCGTGTTTCGTGCTCCCTGTGGTGAAGACGCCCGGGCCGGCAAGGCGGTGGCGGCATTTTATGTCTAGACTTAAGAACTACGGCCATATGATGGACCCCACAAATCAGTTTGGTTGGCCTATCTGTCAGATATGCTAAACTGTGCGCCGGAACAGAGGAGAACGGATCACGTGAATACGGCGCTTCCGCCGCTGCGCGCGCTACAGGCGTTCGAGGCTTTCGGCAGGCTGGGCTCGGTCAACAGCGCCGCGCGGGCACTGGGGGTCACCCCGGGCGCGATCAGCCAGCAACTCAAGCTGCTGGAGTCGCACGTGGGTCTGCCGCTGTTCGTCAAGGACGGCCGCCGGGCCATGCTGACCCCGGCGGCGCGGTCCTATCACGACCTGATATCGCAAGGGTTCGACCGCCTGCTTCTGGCGCAGGACTATATTGCCAGTCACCGGCTGAACGGCGAGCTGACGATATCAGGCCTGCCGACGCTGCTGCAGAAATGGCTCAGCCCGATCCTTCACAGGTTCCGGGCGGCAGCGGGCGAAGTCCCGATTCGTATCGTGGCGACCCATCAGGAATCCGACCCCCGAACGCTGGAACAGAGCTTTCGCCTGACCTATGGGAAAGCGGCCCAGCCTTACGCGCATTCCCGCGTGCTGTTCACCGACCACTGCTTTCCGGTCTGCTCGCCCGAATATCTGGAGCGCCATCCCGAGGCCCGCGACCCCGCCTCGCTGGCTCGCCTGCCGCTGATCGATATCGACTGGGGCCTTGCCTATTCGGCGGTGCCACGATGGGGCAACTGGTTCGCCGCCGAGGGCGTCTCTCCAGGCCCGGTCCGCCCTGTCGCCGTCCATTCGCTGTCCGGCCTTGCGCTGGAGGCGGCGGCAGCCGGGCAGGGGGCGGTTCTGGCGCAGGCTTCCTTCGTCGCCTCGGACCTGCAATCGGGCCGGCTGCTGCGGCTTTCGGACAGAAGGCTGCAGATGCCCGATCCTTACGTGATCTGCTGGGGTCCGATGACCCTGGGCCGGGTGCCCGCGCGCAAGTTCTTGGACTGGATGATGCTTGAGACCAAGGCCCTGCGGGGTGAAAACGTTAAGTCCAGCTAAACAATCAGGCGCTTCTTCTGCGCTGTTGCGGCGTGGTTTTGGCTATACATAAGCAGCAACTCAGCCACGAAAGGGTGCCGCCGTGTTTCTGAAGAACGCCTGGTATGTCGCCGCCTGGAGCCACGAGATCGACGCCAGCCTCAAGCAGGTTGTCCTGCTGGGCGAAAAGATCTGCGTCTTCCGCAACAGTCAGGGCGAGGTGATCGCGCTGGAGGACGCCTGCCCCCATCGCAAGCTGCCGCTGTCCAAGGGCCGCATCAAGGGCGACAACGTGGAATGCGGCTATCACGGACTGACCTTCGACTGCGCGGGGCAATGTGTCTGGGCGCCCGGCGGGGGCCGCATTCCTTCCGCCGCCAAGGTCCGCCCCTATCCGATCCACGAAAAATACGGCCTGGTCTGGATCTGGATGGGCAACGCGGCCATCGCCGATGCCGACGACATCATCGACATCCCCAACTTCGACAGCCCCGACTGGGGCATCAACTCGGGCGACGCGATGGAGCTGGCCTGCAACTACCTTCTGATGTGCGACAACCTTCTGGACCCCACCCACGTCGCTTGGGTCCATGAAGGCAGCTTTGCTCAAGCCGCGACCAAGGACACGCCGCTGAAGGTGACGCGCACGGACAATGGCGTCATCGTCCACCGCTGGATGATGAACGTCGAGCCGGCCCCCTTCTACAAGAAGATCGTCGAGTTCGACGGCAACTGCGACCGCCTGCAGCATTACGAGGTGCGCTATCCGGCCCACGCGCTGATCCGCGCGGTCTTCACCCCCGCGGGCACCGGCGGGCCGGACGGCACGCTGGACGAGCGGACCTTCGTCATGGACAGCTACAACTTCATGACCCCCGTGAACGAGCGCGAGACGCGCTATTACTGGTTCCAGCTGCGCAACGTCCGCCCGCAGGACGCCGAATTGTCGAAGATGATGGCCCACGACGTCCGCAACGCCTTTTCCGAGGACAAGGCCGTGCTGGAGGAAGTCCAGGTCGGCATGACCCACAAGACTTCGCCCCATATCGACCTGTCGATCGACGCGGGCCAGCTGCGCTTCCGCCGCCAGCTCGAGGCGATGATCGCCGAAGAGCAGATGGTCGATGAAAAGATGAGAGCCTGACGATGGCCGAGGCCTTCCGCCGTTTCCGGGTGGTCCGCAAGGTGCCGGAAAGCAGCGTTATCACCTCGTTCCACCTGGCGCCTGCCGACGGCGGGCCGCTGTGGGAGGCGCGGCCGGGGCAATACCTGACCCTGCGCGTCCCGGCCGAGGGCGGGACGGTGCTGCGGACCTATTCGCTGTCCTGCGCGGTGGATGCGCCCGACTTTCACCGCATCACCGTCAAGCGCGAGTCGCTGGGTTCCGTCTGGCTGCACGACCGCGTGGCGGAAGGCGACGAGATCGAGATCGCCGCCCCCCGCGGCGCCTTCCACCTAGACGAGGACAGCACCCGCCCGGTCCTGCTGGTGGCGGGCGGGGTGGGGGTGACGCCGCTGCTGTCGATGCTGCACCGGCTGGCGGCGACCGACCGGCGCGCCTTCTTCGTCCACGCCTCCGAGAACGGCGACGTCCATGCGATGCGGGACGAGGTCGCGGCGCTCGCGGCGGCTTCCGAGGGGCGCATCACGGTGCGCCACGTCTATCGCACTCCCACGGACGCGGACCGCGCCACCGGCCGGTTCGACGCCGAAGGCGTGGTGGACCGGGCCTTGCTGCAGTCTCTGCTGCCGCTGGACGACTATCAGGTCTATCTGTGCGGGCCGACGCCCTTCATGGTGGCGATGTGGCGGCTGCTGACGGGCCTGGGTATCGCGCCCGAGCGCATCGCCTATGAGTTCTTCGGCAAGGGTGGCTCGCTGGCGGTGCTGGCGGCCGAACCCGAGGCGCTGCGCGTCAGGCCCGCTACCCATGTCCCCGCCCATGCGCCGAAATCGCTGGCGAGGCTGGAGTTCCTGACCGACCCCGACGCCCGCGCCGTTCCCGAAGCGCCGCCGCGCCTGTCCTCGGCCCCGCAGGCTGCCGTCCCAGCCGCAGCAGTCGAGGGCGATCAGGTGGTCTTTGCCCGCGCGGGTGTCACCGCCGCATGGGACGCCGCCGCGGGGTCCATCCTCGAACTGGCCGAGGCCGCAGGACTGACCCCCGAGTTCAGTTGCCGCGAGGGGATCTGCAACACCTGCCGCTGCACGATCCGCGAGGGCGCGGTGGAATACACCAGCGAACCCCTGGACCCGCCGCCCGCAGGGCAGGTGCTGATCTGCTGTTCGCGCCCCGTCGGCCGGGTGGTGCTGGAAATATGAGAAGGGAGCCGGGCCGATCCGTCAGCCCGGCATCCGTTCGACCGCCGCCGCGTCCAGTTCCGGCCCGACGGTGAACAGGTGGTCTCCCGGCCGGACCAGCGCGTTGCGCCGCGCGACCAGGATCACGCCCGCGACCGGGGCGGCCAGTTCCTGCGGCGGCAGGTCCAGGTCGAAAAGGTCGCGCAGGATCGCCAGCGGCTGTCCATCCACGACCCGGTCCCCCAGAGCGACCAGCGGCTCGGCCAGCGCGTGGCGCATCACCGTCACATGGCCACTGCCTGCGCCCAGATCGGCAAAGCGCGTCGGCGGCGCTGTTCCGGCGCCCAGCCTGCGCGCGGCCTCGGCGCCGATCACGCCCTGGGCCGCCAGCAGCCGCAGCACCCCTTGCCAGCCCGCGTCCAGCGAGGCGCGCGACACCCGCCCCCCGCCCCCGAGTTCACAGGAAAACATCGCGCAACCGGCCGCCTGGGCGGCGGAATCGAGATCCCCTCCGGTGTTGCCGGGCGGGACCACGACCGTCCAGGGCAGGCCGAAGGTTTCGGCCAGCGTCCGGTTGCGGCGGTCCGTCTCTGCGTCGCCGGTCAGTGTCAGATAGGCGCAGTCGATGTAATCGGCGTTCGTTCCCCCCGAATGGAGGTCGATCACCAGCTCCGCGCGCGGCATCAGATGGGCGGTGACGAAGCCCGCCAGCGCCCGCGTCGGTCCCGCCCCCGTCGCGCCCGGAAAGGAACGGTTCATGTTGCCCTGGTCCAGCGGTGAAACCCGCCGCGCGGCCAAGACCGCCGGCATGTTCAGCGCAGGCATCAGGATCAGGCCGCCGGGGACATCGGCGAGTTCCAGCATCTCGAACAGGCGCCGGGCGATGATCTGCCCCTCGTATTCGTCGCCATGGTTGCCGCCCGTGATCAGTGCGACGGGGCCGGCACCGCCACGGATCACGCCCAGGGGGCTGCGGATCGCGGAATAATCCCGGTCGTTATCGGAATGGTCCAGTTCCACCCAGTCCCAGGACTTGCCCGGCGCGTCCAGGTCCAGCGCGCAGGCAACGGTGTCGTATCGGATCATGCGGCGTTCCCCCTTGCGCCTTCGCCCTCGCTTCCGCCGGCTGCACTGTGGCGCCGTTGTTCCAGCAGCCGGGTCAGCCAGTCCGGGTCCATTTCCGGCACCGAGGACAGCAGCAGCTCGGTATAGGGATGGTGGGGCGGGGCGAACATCCGGTCCTTGGGGCCCTGTTCGACCACCTTGCCCTTCTGCATCACCACCACCTCGTCGGCGATGGACCGGACGGTCGCAAGGTCGTGGGTGATGAACAGATAGCTCAGCCCCTTGTCGCGCTGCAACCGGTCCAAGAGGCGCAGGATGCCTTCGGCGACGATCTGGTCCAGCGCGCTCGTCACCTCGTCGCAGATGATGAAGTCGGGGTTGGCCGCCAGCGCGCGGGCGATGCACAGGCGCTGCTTCTGCCCACCCGAAAGCTCGCCCGGCAGCCGGTCGATGAACTGCGCCGGCTCAAGCTCGATTTCCTCCAACAACTCCCGGATGCGCGCCTCCTTCTTGGCGCCCCGCATGCCCAGGAAGAATTCCAGCGGACGCCCAATCACGTCGCGGACCCGGTGCCACGGATTCAGCGCGGTATCGGCCATCTGGTGGATCATCTGCACTCGCCGCTGCAGGTCGCGCGGGCGTTGGCGGCTTTTCGTGACCAAGGGCTGGCCCTCAAAGACGACGCGGCCCTCGGTCGGCGCAAGCAGCCCCATGATGACCCGCGCAGTTGTCGATTTGCCCGAGCCGCTTTCGCCCACCACCGCGACGGTCCGCCCGCGCGGCACGCTGAATGACACGTCCTGCAGCACCTGCAACTCGCCATAGCTTGCCGAGACATTCTCGACCCTCAGTATCGGCTCGGGATCCGTGGACAGCGGGCGCGGGCTCGGGCGGAACTCGCGCACGGCCCAGAGTGAGCGGGTATAGTTCTCGCGCGGATGGGCCAGCATCTCGCGCGTTGGGGCCTCTTCGACCTCGGTCCCCTTCAGCAGCACCTTCACCCGGTCGGCCATCTGCGCGACCACGGCCAGATCGTGGGTGATGTAGATCGCGGCGGTGTCGTGATCGCGCACCGCGTCGCGGATGGCAGCGAGCACCTCGATCTGGGTGGTCACGTCCAGCGCGGTGGTCGGTTCGTCGAAGATGATGAGGTCGGGCCGGCAGGCCATCGCCATCGCCGTCATCGCCCGCTGCAACTGCCCGCCCGAGACCTGGTGCGGATAGCGGAAGCCGATCAGCTCGGGCTCGGGCAGGCGCATCTCACGGTAAAGCCTGACCGCCTCGGCCTGCGCCTGCGCGCGCGGCATGACGCGATGCTGCACCGGCGCTTCGCAATGCTGATCGATCAGCCGCCAGGCCGGGTTGAAGGCGGCGGCCGAGGACTGCGCGACATACGCGATGCGCCGCCCGCGCAACCTGCGCAGAGCCGATTCCGGGGCGCCCACCAGTTCCTGCCCATCGAAGCGGATCGAGCCGCCCGCGATCCGCAGGCCCGGCTTGACATAGCCCATGGCAGCCAGCCCCAGCGTCGACTTGCCGGCGCCGCTTTCGCCGATCAGGCCCACGACTTCCCCCTTGGCAATGGTCAGGTCCACGCCCTTGACGATCTCGCTCCAGCCGTCCTGGGCGCGCCCCTCGATCCTCAGGTCCCGGATCTTCAGAAGTCCGTCCATGGTCTTAGTCCTTCAACCCGCTGGAAACATGCAGCACCCAATCCACTACCATGTTCACTGCCACTGTAAGTAGGGCAATGGCCCCGGCCGGCAGTAGCGGCGCCAGCCCGAATGTCGCCGCCTGCCAGCTTGAGAAATTGGCAAACGAGATCAGCTTGGCGCTTTCGCGCACCATCGAGCCCCAGTCTGCCGTCGGCGGCTGCAATCCGAGACCGAGGAAGCTCAGCGCCGAGATGAACAGGAAGACGAAGCAGAAGCGCAGCCCGAACTCAGCGATCAGGGGAGCGGCCGCGTTGGGAAACACCTCGCGCCGGATGATCCAGCCCAAGCCCTCGCCCCGCATCCGCGCGACCTCGATGTAGTCCATGGTCAGGATGCCCTGCGCCACCGCCCGTGACAGCCGGAACACGCGGGTGCTGTCCAGCACCGCGATGACCAGCACCAGCGCGACAACCGATGTGCCGGTGATCGTCAGGATCAGCAGCGCGAAGATCAGCGAAGGAATTGCCATCAGCACGTCCACCACGCGCGAGTTGATGGTGTCGAACCAGCCCCCCACCGTGGCGGCCAGAAGCCCTGTCGTCGTGCCCAGCAGGAAGGCCAGCATCGTCGTCACCAGCGCGACGCCCACGGTGTTGCGCGCCCCGTAGATCAGCCGCGACAGCACGTCCCGCCCCAGGGCATCGGTCCCCAGCCAGTGCGGCGTGGCCCAAGGCAGGTATTTCGGGCCGACGATTTGGGCTTCGGGATAGGGCGCAAGCCAAGGGGCGAACAGGGCGGTGACGGCATAGACTGCAATCAGCGCCATCGCGAGCTTGGCCGAAAAGGGTGCGGTGCGCAGAAGGGACAGATAACGCGTCACGGGCTTACCTCGGATGCAGCAGGCGCGGGTTGGAAACCATGCCGATGATGTCCGCCGCCAGGTTCAGCAGGATATAGGTTGCGGCAAAGATGAGGCAGGCGGCCTGCACGACGGTGATGTCGCGCTTGGCAACGCTGTCCACCAGAAGCTGGCCCAGGCCCGGGTAGACGAACACCACCTCGACCAGCACCACGCCCACAATCAGATAGGCAAGGTTCAGCGCGATCACGGTGGCGATCGGAGCGACGGCATTGGGCAGGGCATGGACCGCGATCACCCGGCGGCGCCTGATCCCCTTCAGATGGGCCATCTCGACATAAGAAAGCGCCAGCAGGTTAACAATCGCCGCCCGCGTCATCCGCATCATGTGCGCCATGACGATCAGCACCATCGTCAGCGCGGGCAGGAAGGTCACATACAGCCGCTCTGTCAGGTCCATGCCGGGCGTGACCGCGGCCAGGCTCGGAAACCACTGCAGTTGGACTGCGAAGATCAGGATCAGGATATAGGCCACGAAATATTCGGGGAACGAGATCGCCGCCAGCGTCGAGGAGGAGATGAAGCGGTCCAGCCAGGCTCCGCGGTAAAGTGCCGCCACGATCCCCAGCCCCACCGCCAGCGGAATGGCGATCAGCGCGGCATAGCCGGCCAGGAAGAAGGTGTTGAAGGCCCGGTCGCCCAGCAGTTGCGAGATGGGGCGCTGGTTCGCCATCGATAGCCCCAAGTCCCCGGTCAGCGCCCCGCCCAGCCAGTGGATGTAGCGAACAAAGGCGGGATCGTTCAGGCCGAATCGCTCGCGAAAGGCGGCCAGCGTTTCCGGGGTTGCGGACTGACCCAGGACCTCGGTCGCGATATCGCCGGGCAAAAGCTCGATTGCCCAGAAGATGATGGCCGATACGATCAGCAGCGTCACTGCCCCGATCGCCAGCCGCCGCAGGATGAGCTTGGATATGGAGGACATCTTGGCTGCCATATGTCTGGACTTCGACTCGTTATGCATAGCTATAATCACGATCAATACACCCCGCGTCCAGTGCCGATTTCAGGAGGCCCAAAAGTCGATGCTGGACGCGGCTTTGGCGGCAAGACGCTGGAAAGGGAGTTCCATGGTTGCGACCAGAAGCTATCGCGAGATCAAGGCCGACATGCTGCGCCGCATCACCGGGGGCGAATGGCCGCCCGGCAGCCTGTTGCCGAACGAGACGCACCTGGCGCAGGAATACGGCTCGGCCCGGGCCACAATCAACCGCGCCATGCGCGAACTGGTCGAGGATGGCCTTGTCGAGCGCAAGCGGAAGGCGGGCTCCCGGGTACGCCTGCTGCCGTTGCGGCAGATGCGCCTGGACATCCCGCTGGTGCGCAACGAGATCGAGGAACAGGGCGCGGAATACCGCTATGCGCTGGTGCGCTCGGATATCCTGAAGGCGCATGACTGGCTGCGCGCGCGGCTGAACCTTGATGCCGACACGCAGCTGCGCCATGTGACCTGCGTCCATTTTGCCGACGGCCAGCCTTACCAGTTCGAGGACCGCTGGATCAATCTCAAGGCGACGCCCGGCGCGCGCATCGCTGACTTCGGGGCGACCGGACCGAACGAATGGCTGGTCCGGCAGGTGCCCTTTTCCAATGTCGAGGTCAGCTTTTCAGCTAACTCGGCCACCCCGGAACAGGCCCAGCATCTGGGCTGCGCCCCGGGCGATTCGCTGTTCCAGATCGAAAGGCAGACCTTCTGGCAGGGACAGTCCGTCACCTTTGTCCGGCTGCTTTACCACCGCGGCTACAGGATGACGACGCGCTATTGAACCGCCTGCCGGGGTCCGGGCTATATCGCCTGCCTCAGCCGCTGCAGGGTGCGGGCGTAGGCCGCGGTGATCGGCGCGCGGCGGATGTGTCGACCCTCCGCGACGAGGTGGCGCCCTGCCGACCAGGTGTCGGTCACGTCGCGATCGTCCCTGGCGAAGATCCAGGTGTCCAGCAGGGTGTCGTCCTCGCGGCCGACGCCGTCGGGGCCAAGGTCGCCAAGCGCCATGAGATCGGCCCAGAGGCCCGGTTCGATGGCGCCCGCCCCGCGCCCTGCCGCCTGCGCGCCGCCCCTGGCCGCGCCCTCGAACACCACGCGACCGGTTGAACGGTCGGCACTGGCCAGCGCGGCGCGCGAACGGTCGCGCAGCCGCTGCGAATAGTCGAGCGTCCGCAGTTCCTCGGACAGCGAGATGCGGATGTTGCTGTCGGACCCGATGCCGAAGGCGCCGCCCGCATCCGTCCAGCGCACGCCCTCGAAGATACCGTCGCCCAGGCTGCTTTCGGTGATCGGGCACAGCCCCGCCACCGCGCCGCTGCGGGCAAGGGCCACGGTTTCACCGGGCGTCATCTGGGTCGCGTGGATCAGGCACCAGCGTTGATCGACGGCCAGGTTTTCCAGCAGCCATTCGACCGGACGGCGGCCGGTGGTGGCCAGAACCTCGTCCACCTCGGCGGTCTGCTCGGCCAGGTGCATGTGAATCGGGCCGTCCCCCGCCAGCGCCTGCGCGGCCGCAAGCCCGTCCCCGTCCACCGCGCGCAGGCTGTGGGGGGCGATGCCGATGCGGCTGTCCGCCCCGAGCCGCGCCACATGGCCCTGCGCGCCCTCGACAAGGCGGGCGAAGCGCTCGGGCGTATTGCCGAAGCGGTCCTGCCCGGACACCAGCGCCCGGCGGTCGAGCCCGCCCCATTGATACAGCACCGGCAGCAGCGTCAGGCCGATGCCCGTCTGCGCGGCTGCCGCCGCGATCCGGCCCGACATCTCGGCCAAGTCGGCATAGGGCCGCCCGCCGCTGTCGTGGTGCAGGTAGTGGAATTCGACGCTGGTGGCATAGCCCGCCTCCAGCATCTCCATCTGCACGAAGGCGGCGATGGCTTCGATATCCTCGGGGGTCAGTTGGTCGAGGAAGCGATACATCAGCCGCCGCCAGGTCCAGAAGCTGTCCTTCGGATCGGGACCGCGCCGTTCGGTCAGCCCCGCCATCGCCCGCTGAAAGGCATGGCTGTGAAGGTTGGCGGGCGCGGGCAGCAGGGTCTCGACCACGGTGGCGCCGGGGGGCGGGGCCGTGCCGCGCTCGACCGCGGCGATGCGCCCGTCCTCTCCGACGAAGACCGCGACCTGCGTTTCCCATCCCGCGGGCAGCAGCGCCCGTCTTGCCCATATCGCCGGCATTGCCCGTTCCCGCCTGTTGATGCGCCCCGTTGACAGGCGGCATTATGTGCAGACATAAACAAGCCAACGCAAGCCCGAATCGCGAGGTCTCATGTCGGCCCCCCCTCCCTCCGCCCTCACCCTTGCCAACGCCCGCCTCGTGACGCTGACAGGCGAGGGTTACGGCTTGATCGAGCGCGGGTGGCTGCGGATCGAGGACGGCCGCATCGCCGCCCTGGGCGAGGGCGAGGCGGAGGGCGAGGACATGGGCGGCCGCCTGGTCACGCCCGCGCTGATCGACTGCCACACGCACCTGGTCTTCGGCGGCGACCGCGCGCGCGAGTTCGAGATGCGCCTGCAGGGCGCCAGCTACGAGGAGATCGCGCGGGCAGGGGGCGGCATCCTGTCCACCGTCACGGCAACCCGCGCGGCGACCGAGGATGAGCTGGTCGCATCGGCGCTGCCGCGCCTGGACGCGCTGCTGGCCGAGGGCGCGGCCACCGTCGAGGTCAAGTCGGGCTACGGGCTGACCATCGCGGACGAATTGAAGATGCTGCGCGCCGCCCGCCGCCTTGCGGCCGAGCGCCCCGTGCGGATCGTCACAAGCTGGCTTGCCGCCCATGCCGTGCCGCCGGAATACAAGGACCGCCCCGACGCCTACCTGGACGAGGTCGCCATCCCCGGCCTGCGGCAGGCCCATGCCGAGGGGCTGGTCGATGCCGTGGACGGCTTCTGCGAGGGCATCGCCTTTTCCGTCGCGCAGATGGCGCGGCTGTTCGACGTGGCCGCCGAACTGGGCCTGCCCGTCAAGCTGCATGCCGAGCAGCTGTCGCATCTGGGCGGCAGCAGGCTGGTGGCCGGGCGGGGCGGGCTGTCCGCCGATCACGTCGAATATGCCGATGCCGAGGACGCCACCGCCCTGGCGCAGGCCGGAACCGTGGCGACCCTGCTGCCCGGCGCCTTCTATGCGCTGCGCGAGACACAGATGCCGCCGATGGCCGCCTTCCGCCAGGCGGGCACCATCCTTGCCCTGGCGACCGACTGCAATCCGGGCACCTCGCCGCTGACCTCGCTGCTGCTGGCGATGAACATGGGCGCAACGCTGTTCCGCCTGACGCCCGAGGAAGCCTTGCGCGGCGTCACCGCCAACGCCGCCCGCGCCCTGGGGCTTGCCGACCGAGGGCGGCTTGAGCCCGGCCTGCGCGCCGACCTTGCCGTCTGGAACGTCGCCCATCCGGCCGAACTGACCTACCGGATCGGCTTCAACCCGCTTCACCGCCGCTATTTCGAGGGCAAACCATGCTGACCCTGACCCCCGGCGCCGCCACGCTGGCGCAATTGGAAACCATCTGGCGCGAGGGGCTGGCGGTGCGTCTGGACGCCGCCGCGCGGCCCGCCATCGAAGCTTCGGCCGCCCGTATCGAGGCGGCGGCTGCAGGGGGCGCGGCGGTCTATGGCGTCAACACCGGCTTCGGCAAGCTCGCCTCGGTCCGCATCGCGCCCGAGGACACCGCGACGCTGCAGCGCAACCTGATCCTGTCGCATTGCTGCGGCGTGGGCGACCCGCTGGACCAAGCGGCGGTCCGGCTGATGATGGCGTTGAAGCTTCTGTCGCTGGGACGCGGCGCTTCGGGCGTCCGGCCCGTCATCGTCGAACTGATCGAGGCGATGCTGGCCCGCGGCGTGACCCCGGTGATCCCCGAACAGGGCAGCGTCGGCGCCTCGGGCGACCTTGCGCCGCTGGCGCATATGGCCGCCGTGATGATCGGCCATGGCGAGGCCTTCGTCGGCGATGAGCGCCTGCCCGGCGCCGAGGCGCTGGCGCGGGCGGGGCTGGCCCCCGTGACACTGGGCGCCAAGGAAGGGCTGGCGCTGATCAACGGCACCCAGTTCTCGACCGCGCTGGGGCTGATCGGGCTGTTCCGCGCGATGGCCTGCGCGCGGGCGGCGGTCGTGACGGCCGCGATGTCCACCGACGCCATCATGGGCTCGACCGCGCCGACGCGGGCCGAGATCCACACTCTGCGCGGCCACCAGGGCCAGATCGAGGTCGCCGCCGCCATCCGCGCCCTGCTGGAGGGCAGCGCCATCCGCGAAAGCCACCGCGAGGGCGACACGCGCGTGCAGGACCCCTACTGCATCCGCTGCCAGCCGCAGGTGACGGGCGCGGCGCTGGACGTGCTGCGCTTTGCCGCCCGCACGCTGCTGATCGAGGCGAATGCCGTCACCGACAACCCCTTGGTGCTGTCGGACGGCTCGATCGTCTCGGGCGGCAACTTCCATGCCGAGCCGGTCGCCTTTGCCGCCGACCAGATCGCGCTGGCCGTGGCCGAGATCGGATCGATCGCGCAGCGCCGGATCGCGCTGATGGTGGACCCCGCGCTGAACTTCAACCTGCCGCCGTTCCTGACGCCCGCGCCGGGGCTGAACAGCGGGCTGATGATCGCTGAGGTCACCACCGCCGCCCTGATGAGCGAGAACAAGCATCTCGCCAACCCATGCTCGGTGGACTCGACGCCCACGTCCGCCAACCAAGAGGACCACGTCAGCATGGCCGCCCATGGCGCGCGCCGGCTGGGGCTGATGACGCGCAACCTCGCCGTGATCCTCGGGGTCGAGGCGATCTGCGCCGCGCAAGGGATCGAGTTCCGCGCGCCGCTGGCCACCTCGGCAGCCCTGTCGCGCGTGATGGCGGCCCTCCGCGCCCGCGTGCCCGCGATGGGCGAGGACCGCTATCTCGCCCCCGACCTGCTGGCCGCGCAAAAACTGGTCGAGGACGGCACCCTGGCCGCCGCGGCAGGCGTGGAGATCGCCGCATGAGCCTTGGACCCGAGCCTGTCGAGATGGTCCGGGGCGACAGCCCCGTCATCCTGGGCCTGCCCCACACCGGGACATGGCTGCCGGACGACATCCTTGCCCGGCTGAACGAGCGTGGCCGGACCTTGGCCGACACCGACTGGCACATCCACCAGCTTTACGCCGGGCTTCTGCCCGGGGCGACGACGGTGCGGGCGACCTTCCACCGCTATGTCATCGACGCGAACCGGGGCCCTGAGGACGAAAGCCTTTACCCGGGCCAGAACACCACCGGGCTGGTGCCCGTCACCGATTTCGACGGCCAGCCGATCTGGACCGAGAAGCCCACGCCCGAGGACGTGGCCGACCGGCTGGCGCGCTTCCACGCGCCCTATCACGCGGCGCTGTCGGCCGAGATCGAGCGGGTGCGGGCGAAGCACGGCGTCGCCATCCTTTACGATTGCCACTCGATCCGCTCGGTGATCCCCTTCCTGTTCGCGGGCGTGCTGCCCGACTTCAACATCGGCACTGCGAACGGCACGTCCTGCGCCGCGGCCATTGAGGCCGCCACGCAGGAGGTCGCAGCCGCGACCGGCCGCCCTTGGGTGGTGAACGGCCGCTTCCGGGGCGGATGGACGACGCGCCATTATGGCCGCCCGGAAACCGGCGTCCACGCGATCCAGATGGAACTGGCGCAGTCCACCCATCTGGCGGCCGAGGCCCCGCCCTTCGAGCTCGACCTCGCCAAGGCAGGAGCCATGCGCAAGACTTTGGGCGAGATCCTCGCCCGACTCGAGGCGCTGGCGCCGGAGCTTGCGCCATGAAGATGCCTAAAAGGTCGCGCATGTGCGAGGGCTCGTTCGAGATCCAGCGCAACATCATCGCGGGCCAGCTGCTTTCCTGAAAGGACCGGACATGAACAACCCCCGTCACAACATCCGCGACGTCTTCCCCCCGACCGGGACCGAGATCACGGCGAAAAGCTGGCTGACCGAGGCGCCCTTGCGGATGCTGATGAACAACCTGCACCCGGATGTGGCTGAGAACCCGCACGAGCTGGTCGTCTATGGCGGCATCGGCCGGGCGGCGCGGACCTGGGACGACTTCGACGGGATCGTCGAATCCTTGCGCAAGCTGAACGAGGACGAGACGCTGCTGGTCCAGTCGGGCAAGCCCGTGGGCGTGTTCCGCACCCACAAGGACGCGCCGCGCGTGCTGATCGCCAACTCGAACCTGGTGCCGCACTGGGCCACCTGGGACCATTTCAACGAACTGGACCGCAAGGGCCTGGCCATGTACGGCCAGATGACCGCCGGGTCCTGGATCTATATCGGCACGCAGGGCATCGTTCAGGGCACCTACGAGACCTTTGCCGAGGCCGGCCGCCAGCATTACGGCGGCAGCCTCAAGGGCAAGTGGATTCTCACCGCCGGTCTGGGCGGCATGGGCGGCGCGCAGCCCTTGGCCGCGGTGATGGCGGGGGCCTGCTGCCTTGCCGTCGAATGCGACGAAACCCGCGCCGACTTCCGCATCCGCACCCGCTATTGCGACGCCAAGGCCCATTCGCTGGACGAGGCGCTGGCCATGATCGCGGACTGGACCGCGAAGGGCGAGGCCAAGTCCGTGGCCCTGATCGGCAACGCCGCCGAGGTCTTCCCGGAACTCGTGCGCCGCATGAAGGCGGGCGGCCCGCGCCCCGACATCGTGACCGACCAGACCTCGGCCCATGATCCCTTGCACGGCTATCTGCCGAAAGGCTGGACGGTCGCCGAATGGCGCGCCCGGCAGGAAACCGACCCCAAGGCGGTCGAGGCCGCCGCCCGCGCGTCCATGAAGGACCACGTCGCGGCCATGGTCGATTTCTGGAACGCGGGGGTGCCGACGCTCGACTATGGCAACAACATCCGCCAGGTCGCGCTGGAGGAAGGGCTGGAGAACGCCTTCGCCTTCCCCGGCTTCGTGCCCGCCTATATCCGCCCGCTCTTCTGCCGCGGCGTCGGTCCCTTCCGCTGGGCGGCGCTGTCGGGCGACCCCGAGGACATCTACAAGACCGACGCAAAGATGAAGGAGCTCTTCCCCGAGAACGAGCACCTGCACCGCTGGCTGGACATGGCGCGCGAGCGCATCGCCTTCCAGGGCCTGCCCGCCCGCATCATGTGGATCGGCCTCGGCGACCGTCACCGCGCGGGGCTGGCCATCAACGAGATGGTGCGGAACGGCGAGTTGAAGGCGCCGGTCGTGATCGGCCGCGACCACCTAGATTCGGGCTCGGTGGCCTCGCCCAATCGCGAGACCGAGGCGATGAAGGACGGCTCGGACGCCGTGTCGGACTGGCCGCTGCTGAACGCGCTGCTGAACACCGCCTCGGGCGCGACCTGGGTGTCGCTGCACCACGGCGGCGGCGTGGGGATGGGCTTTTCCCAGCACTCGGGCATGGTGATCTGCTGCGACGGGACCGAAGACGCCGACCGGCGGATCGAGCGCGTGCTGTGGAACGATCCGGCCACGGGCGTCATGCGCCATGCCGACGCGGGCTATGACATTGCGCTGGACTGCGCGCGCGAACACGGGCTGAACCTGCCGGGCATCCTCAAGTGAGGCTCGTGCGCCGGGGCGAGGGCAGGGCCAGCCGCTGGAAGAACGGCGGCGGCGTCACGCACGAACTGGCCGTCTGGCCGGACGGCGCGGACCTGTCCGGCTTCGACGCGCGGCTGTCGATGGCCGAGGTGGCGGCGGACGGTCCCTTCTCGGCCTTCCCCGGCATCGACCGCACCTTGGCCGTGCTGGAGGGCGGGCCGATGCGCCTATCATTTGGCGGGGCTGAGGTCGCCGTAACGGCGGACGGCCCGCCCCTGTCCTTCCCGGGCGAGATACCGGTCCATGCCAGGCTGGACGCAGGTCCGGTCCTGGACCTCAACATAATGACTCGGCGCGGGGCCTTCTCGCACCAGATAGTCGAGCTTTCGCCCGGCGATAGCCTGCCGCCACAGACCGTAGCCCTTGTGGCACGAAGGAAAGCGGGAATCACAGGGGCGATCCTTGGTCTTGGGGACTGCATTCTTTTTCCTGCCATCGCCGCTACAGAGGTGACGCATGGCTATCTGCTCGCGATCGTCCTTGCTTCGAAGAAAGAAGCTCAACCCTCAGTCCATTGCTGCATGCTGGAATCAAGAGGGAAGCCCCTAGGTATTCAGTCCCGGCATCTGGTGGATCGGGTGGAGGATGAATCTGTCCGGTTCTGAGGTCCAGAGCTTGCAGATGTATTCGTAGGGGGTGAGCCCTTCAGCGTCTTGAGCCGACGCGCAAAGTTGTAGGCAGCCATGAAGTCGGCCAGGTGCGCGCGCAGCTGGTCGTGATCATCGTAGTGGAAGCGCTTGACGGTCGCTTCCTTGATCGTGCGGTTCATCCGCTCGACCTGACCATTGTTCCAGGGATGGTTCGGCTTCGTCAGCCTGTGCGCGATCCCGTTGGCCTCGCAGATCATGTCGAAGCGCATCTGCCGTGACCAAGGCGTGTTCCGATTGCGCGGCTGGTCGGCGAATTGGATGCCGTTATCGGTCAGGATCGTGTGGATGCGGTAGGGCACGATCGTCAGAAGGTGTTCGAGGAGCTCCCACGCCGTCTTCCGGTCTGCCTTGCCGACGAGCTGGGGACGGGACGACAGCTTCATCCGGAATGCGCTGATGGCGTGCCATTGGCCTGATGCGATCGCAAACTTGGCCAATGATCTCGACAAGACTGTGCGGTTTTGAGTTTTTACCGCTGCTTGGCGCGCTGGCAATAAACAAACAAGCGCACATTGTTGGGACCTGGCCAACTGTCTGTAGCCGGTGTTGTTTCGTGACGGACGACGGGCGACATGTCATGCGGCCTGCTCCCTCGGTGGGGCGCGCGACATCGGTGTCTGTCCCCGCCTGAAGATCTCGATGATGCGCATGACACCGCCGCAGCAGGGACACGGCTCACGCTGCGTGAGCGAGGCGATCTATCGCGCCGCATTCCTGATCTCTGCCCGCCTGGCCGTGACCCCAAGCTGACAACCCGGCTTCAGGAATGGTGGACCCTGCCCGACTTCGCCGCCTTCCGGGCCGAGGTGAAGAAGGTGTTCAAGGCCGATATTCCCCTGGCCGAGCGTTCCGCCTGGGAAGACTGGATCACCCGCGACCG
>QFNA01000186.1 GCA_003248395.1 Citromicrobium sp. | reverse complement strand
GTTCGACGCGCTTCTGACCGCGACGGTGCTGACCGCGCTGATCGGGGTGCTGCGCGGCGACTGGCGGCTCGTGGGCCTCGGCCTCGGGCTCGGGGCGCTCGCCAAGGGGCCGGTGGTGCTGATCCACGTCCTGCCGGTGCTGCTGGCGCAGCCGTGGTGGCGCGGGACCGGCTGGCGCGCGACGGCGGGGATGGCGGCGCGGGCGCTGGCGCTCGGGGCCGGGATCGTGGCGCTGTGGCTGGTCCCGGCGCTGCTTACGGGCGGCGAGGCCTACGGGGTCGAGGTGCTGTGGCGGCAGAGCGCCGGGCGCGTCGTTTCGGCCTTCGACCACGGGCGGCCGGTGTGGTTCTACCTCGCGCTGCTGCCGCTGATGGTCTGGCCCTTCGGCTGGCTTCCGGGGCGACCCCAGCCGGGGCGCGCGGCGGGGCGGATGCTCGGGCTGTGGATGGCGGCGGCGCTGGCGGCGTTCTCGCTCATCAGCGGCAAGCAGATGCACTACCTGCTGCCCGAGCTGCCGGCGCTCGCGCTGCTGGCGGCGACGGTGCCGGCGCGGGCGCTCTTGCCGTGGCGGAGGGCGCTGCTGGTGCTGCCGCTCATCGGAGTCGTGGCGCTGCCGGTCGCGGCGGCGGTGGGGCGGCTGGGGGCGCTGCCGCCGCTGCCGCCCGCGGCGCTGGCGCTGGCCGGGGTCAGCCTCATGGCCGGGGTGCTGGGGCTCTGGCGCCTGCCGCCCGCGACGGGGGTGCCGGCGCTGGCGCTCGGCGCGGTGCTGGGGCTGCATTTCGCCGCCGCCCCGGTGCTGTTCGCGCGCTATGACACGGCGCCCATCGCGGCGCATCTGGCGGGGCGCGAGGGCGACGGCCTCGCGCTCATGGCCGCCGACTATGCCGGAGAGTTCAACTTCGCCGCCCGCCTCACCGCGCCGGTGGCGCTGCTGCCCGACGCGGCGGCGGCGGCCGCATGGGGGGCGGCGCACCCGGAGGGCACGCTGATCGTGCCGGGCGCCAAGCCGCCGGGCGCGGGCTGGGCGCTGCGCGAGACGCTGCCGCTGCGCAGCCGCGACTATCGCCTCTATCGTCGCGCGGGCTGAGCCGCGGCCGGCGTCCCGCCCGGGCGGGGCGCGCCGGACACCGCGGCCGGCCTGCCCGGCCGCCGGATCGGGTCGGCGAGCAGCCGCATCCCGTTCAGCACCACGAGCAGCGTGCCGCCCTCGTGCCCGATCACGGCGAGCGGCAGCGG
>QFNA01000116.1 GCA_003248395.1 Citromicrobium sp. | reverse complement strand
CGGCGATCTCGTCGGGCTCAAGATGGCGCTCCAGCCGGACCAGCCGGCGATCCTGGTCGGGCATGACTGGGGTGCCCCGATCGTGTGGAACACCGCGCTAACCCATCCCGAGCATTTCAAGGCGGTGGCCGGCCTCTCGGTCCCCTTCGCTGGGGTGCCGCAACGCCCGTTTACCGAGGTCTTTCGCCAGCATTTCACATCCCAGGGCAAGTTCTTCTACCAGGAATATTTTCAGGAACCGGGGGTGGCCGAAGCCGAGGCCGAGGCCGATCCCCGTGCCTTCCTGCACCGGATGATGTATTCGATCAGCGGCGACGTGCCGCCCGGCACCTATTTCGCCAAGCCGCTCGGCGCGACCTTCCTCGAGGGCCTGCCCGATCCCCAGCCGGTCGACTGGCTGACCGACGCCGATCTCGACTTCTACGAGAGCGAGTTTAAGGCTTCGGGCTTCCGCGGCCCGCTCAATCGCTACCGCAATCACGAGGCCGACTTCGCATGGCTGCAAGGCTGGCAGGGTAAGCAGATCGAGCAGCCCGCGCTGTTCATCGGCGGCACGCGCGATCCGGCGACGACGCTCTTCGGGGCCGTGCCCGACCCGATCGCCATGATGCGCATGTTCGCGCCAAAGGTGGAGGGACATATCCTCGAAGGCGTCGGTCACTGGACCCAGCAGGAACGCCCGCAAGAGGTCAATCGCCTACTGCTCGACTGGCTGGAGCGTATCGAGGGTTAGCTTGAGGGCGGAGTGTCAGTTGGAGTTGGGGTGGGAAGCGGTCACTCCAGATAGGTTACGCCCGGCGCTGATGGCGCGCTTTGTCTCCAAACTAGGACCATACGCTCATTTCAACGCGGGATGAGGAATGCCAGTATAACGATACCATGTCGCCCTTAAACTCCTTCGTGCAAGCATAGCGACTGCCTATTAAGCATGTTTGCGAGTCTTCTTCAGCAAGGCTGGAGTTGACAAAATGCTCTAAGCAGGGGTTAGGAGCACTAATCGAGAACTGTAGATTGTCGCGACGCGGAGATTTTCTCAGTTCGTCTCTGTTTATAAGGACTACTTTGGCTTCATTACACAATGAGCCACCACTTAGGCGTTCGACTGCCTCCACATTCTCCAAACTCTCAAAACTGCGTTCACACGCTGCCAGTGGAATACAAAAAGCGGTAACCCAAATCCGGACTGCTCGTGCGTTCACTGCCATTTCACCCCTCGCCTCCTAACCGGTAACGCCTTCAAGTGGCGCGAGCAATCTATGCTCTGTGCGATTAAACCAACGTCCGCAATTTCGTCGCAATCGGACCCTGCGCTCAGCCCCTAGGCGTTTTCCTACACCCAAGACGCTGTGGTAATGTCGCTCATGCTTGATTCTCGCCCCTGTTTCTCCTCCCGCATTCCGACCTGATGCAGCGCGCCGATTTCGAGTGAACTTTGAGTGAACTTTCGCGTCCGCTTTCCCTTTCGCGCTTCGCTCTGTATAGGCGCGAACACCTCCCGATGACCGAATCCTCTGCCACCCTTGCGCTGCCCGCCGACTGGCGCGATTTCTTCGCGCTGACGAAGCCGCGCGTGATGAGCCTGGTCATCTTCACCGGGCTCTGCGGCCTGCTGGCCGCGCCCGGATCGATCCATCCGGTGATCGGCTTTACCGCCATCCTCTGCATCGCGCTGGGCGCGGGCGGGGCGGCGGCGCTCAACCAGTGGTGGGAAGCCGATATCGATGCGGGGATGAAGCGCACCGCCGCGCGCCCGCTCCCCGCCGGCCGGATGCAGCGCACCGATGCGCGGGATTTCGGCGTGCTGATTTCGGCGGCTTCGGTGGTCATCATGGGGCTGGCGGTCAACTGGCTCGCGGCCGGCATCCTCGCCCTGTCGATCTTCTATTACGCCGTAGTCTATACGATGTGGCTGAAACCGCGCACGCCGCAGAACATCGTGATCGGTGGCGGGGCGGGGGCGTTCCCTCCGGTAATCGGTTGGGTGGCGGTTACCGGCGACATCACGCTCATGCCCGTGTTGCTCTTCGCCATCATCTTCATGTGGACGCCGCCGCATTTCTGGGCGCTCGCTCTGTTCGTGAAGACCGACTACGCCAATGTCGGCATTCCAATGATGCCCGTGGTTCGGGGCGAGAAATCCACCCGCCGCCAGATGCTCGCCTATTGTATCCTGCTCGTGCCGATTGCCGCCGCTCCGTGGTTTATCGGCGCGACCGGCTGGCTGTATGGCGTTGCAGCACTCGCATTGTCGCTTGCCTTCCTTGCGCTTTCGCTGCCCGTCGCGTTCCGCCAGACTGCGGAAAACGATCCGATGAAGCCAGAAAAGCGCATGTTCGGCTTCAGCGTGTTCTACCTGTTCGCCTTATTCGCCGCGCTGGTGGTCGACCGCCTGCTTGCGGCACAGGGAGTGATTGCATGACCCCCGAAGAAGAAAAAGAATACCGGCGCCGCCAGAAAAGCCGCAATCTCGTCCTTGGCGGCGTGCTGCTGTTCCTCGCCCTTCTGTTCTACGCCATCACCATCGTCCGCATGTGATCTCCCGATGACGACTGCCTCGCTCGAAACCCGCAAGCACCGCACGGCCCTGTTCGCCCTGCTCGGCGCGCTCGCAATGCTGGGCCTCGGCTATGCCGCGGTACCGCTCTACCAGCTGTTCTGCCAGGTCACCGGCTTCGGCGGCACGACGCAGCGCGCCACCGAAGGGGAGGCGGCGCTCGCCGCCCAGACCTCGCAGACCCTCGGCGCACAGTCGATTTCGGTCCGCTTCGACGGGAATGTCGATCCCGCACTCGGCTGGAGCTTCAAGCCCGAACAGGTGACCGACACCGTCACCATCGGGCAGCGCGACATGGCGATCTTCGTTGCGCAGAACAATTCCGACGAGGAGGTGGTCGGCACGGCCACCTTCAATGTCGAGCCCGAGCAGGCCGGTGCCTATTTCAACAAGATCCAGTGCTTCTGTTTCACCGAACAGAAACTGCGGCCGGGGCAGCAGGTCAGGATGCCCGTGCTCTATTACGTTGATCCCAAGGCGCTCGATGATCCCAATATGGACGGCGTCGAGCAGATCACGCTCTCCTACACTTTCCACCGGGCAAGGGATTCGGGCGAGTAAGCCTCTGGACCCGCGCGCGCTTGCGCTTTAAGGGCACGCTCGAAGCATACAGGACGCGAGACACATGGCTGGCAACGTCAATCACGAATATCACATCCTAGAGCCCGATATCTGGCCGCTGCTCGGCTCGATCGCGGCTCTGACATTCACCAGCGGCATGGTGCTCTACATGCACGAAATGTCGGGCGGGCACCTGGTTCTGGGCATCGGCCTAGCCCTGTTGATCGCGACCTTCTACGCCTGGTTCTCGAACATCGTGAAGGAAGCCGAGCGCGGCGACCACACGTCGGTGGTCCAGTTGCACATGCGCTATGGCATGATCCTGTTCATCGCGTCGGAGGTCATGTTCTTCGTCGGCTGGTTCTGGAGCTGGTTCGATTTCGCCCTGTTCCCCTCGGAAATCTCCGAAGTGATCGGCGGCGTCTTCCCGCCCGAGGCGATCGAGGCGGTGATCGACCCCTTCAGCCTTCCGCTGCTCAACACGCTGATCCTGCTCTGCTCGGGCACCACGGTCACCTGGGCGCACCATTCGCTCATCCACGGCGACCGTGAAGGGCTGAAGAAAGGCCTGTGGGCGACGATCATCCTCGGCGTGATCTTCACCTGCATCCAGGCCTACGAATACATGCACGCGCCCTTTGCATTCGGCGGCAATACCTACAGCTCGGCCTTCTACATGGCGACCGGGTTTCACGGCTTCCACGTCCTGATCGGGACGATTTTCCTGATCGTCTGCCTCGTGCGCACCTACAAGGGCCACTTCACCCCGCGCCAGCACTTCGGTTTCGAAGCGGCTGCGTGGTACTGGCACTTCGTCGACGTCGTGTGGCTGTTCCTCTTCGTCGTCGTCTACGTCTGGGGCGGCTGGGGCGCTGCGACGCACTGATGCCGGCCGGCACGTGCTGACACAGGAAATGGGGCAGCCCGGTTCGCCGCGGCTGCCCCTTTTCGCTTTCTAGGCCCCGCGATGACCCAGCGCATTCCTATCCTCCCGACACTCATCGTCGCCGCCGCGATTGCCACCATGATCGGCCTCGGCGTGTGGCAATTGCAGCGGCTGCAGGAGAAAGAGGCGCTTCTCGCCCGCTATGCCGATGTGGCGCGGCAGGATAGCGTGGTCGATTTCCCGCTCGGCGAGGGCGCATTGACCGATGCGCTCTACCGCCGCAGCAGCGTGACCTGCACCCGCGTCCTCTCGCAGCGCACGACACCGGGTCGCAACCGGCAGGGACAGACAGGCGTCGCGCAAATGGCGCGCTGCGCACTGGCGGGCGGCGGCGAGGCCGAAGTCGCGCTCGGCTGGACGGTCAATCCGCAAACGGTCACATGGTCGGGCGGAGAGGTCACCGGCATCGTGGGCCCCGCAGGCAAGGAGGCGCGCCTCGTCGCCTCACCCCCGCAAGCCGGACTGGAACCGCTTTCGCCGCCCGATCCTGCAGACATTCCCAACAACCACCTCGCCTACGCCGGGCAGTGGTTCTTCTTCGCGCTGACCGCGCTGGTGATCTATATCCTCGCGCTGCGGCGCAGGCGAATGAGCGCCTAGCCTATTTGTACATGCCTTCGCGCAAATTGATGCCATGCTCGATCCACGCCTTAAGCGCGCAGAGCATCTGGCTCCAGCCCTGGCAGTTGCCATAACTCGCCGCCAGCGCGCCCTGGTTTTCGCGCCAGCCTTCTTCGGCGATTTCCACCATGGTGCGGCCCGGGTCGCCATCGACCGGCTTGAAGGTCATCGTCACGGTGGTGCGGTAATCGACCTCGGCCATGTCGCCACCCTCGACATTGGGCGCTTCCCCTTCGGTCGCCTGCCATTCGAGCACGATCCGCTCGTTCGGAACAACTTCGATGACGTACACGGGAAAGGCGCCGGGATAATCGTGGAAGTCCCACGTTACAGTCGCGCCTTCTTCCAATCGCCCTTCGGCGCCGCCGGTGGTGAAATAGGCGGATAGCTGCTTCGGGTCGGCGACGGCCTCGAACACCTCCTCGACCGGCTTGGAGATACGTGCGGCAACACGGAATTTCAGTTCCATCGACTCGGCTCCTGCTTGATAGGCGAGCAAATATGTTATAAAAACATAACATGTCAATCGACGATCAGATCGATGCCGTGTTCAAGGCGCTGGCCAACCCCATTCGTCGCGAAATCTGCGATGCGCTCAAACTCCGCCCGCTGACGACGAAGCAGTTGGCAGAAGCGTTCGACACGCTCGACCGCACCACGGTGATGATGCACCTGCGCGTGCTGGAAAAGGCAGGGCTGGTGGTGCCGGTGCGCAAGGGCCGAGAGCGGTTCAACCATCTCGACGCCATGCCGATCCAGGCCATCCACAACCGCTGGATCGGCCCCCACGCCGCCCACGCCGCGAGCGGATTGGCGCGGTTGAAGGGAGAACTGGAAGGCAGTGTTCTGGAAGAGAAAATAGCAGCTAGGTAACGCCCGCGTTTGCTGGGCGTCAGCTTTCAAGGGCATTCGAGCAGCGCGCTATTGACCGATTTTAAGGTGGTTAGCTGTCGTTCCGATACGCCTTGACGATCATCCATCCCGCAAAGACGAGCGGTCCATACATCAACGCCACGGCGAAAGCCCAGCCGAGCCACTCACCGGATGCGAGCAGAGCCATGTCTGGCAGAAAGACCAGTCTGCCTGCCCAACCTGCCGTGAACGACCAAACTAAACCCGCCACAGCAAAGGAGATCAGAGCACATACCAGCCAAGTTTTTCGCATGGCGAACCTCTATACCCTTGTTCGGCTAGTGTCAGCTATGGGGTCGTTGCACGAACCCGCTTCGCGGGAGAGGTGCTGGCGGCGGGGGTGACGCCAGAGCAAAAACGTAGCAAGTAGACTGAACAAGGCCGACCATTCCGGCT
>QFNA01000185.1 GCA_003248395.1 Citromicrobium sp. | reverse complement strand
ACGCAAAGCGGCCCGTCGCCGCCGTGAAAGCCGTCGGCACCGCGCACGTTGTTTTCGGCACGCTTGAACCACGGCAGAACGTCGGCAAAGCCCCAGCCGGTGCAGCCGAGCGCGGCCCAATTGTCGTAATCCCAGCGATTGCCGCGAATGTAGATCATGGCGTTGATCGCCGACGAACCGCCCAGCCCCTTGCCGCGCGGCTGGTATCCGCACCGCCCGTTGAGTCCCTTCTGCGGGACGGTTTCGTAGCGGTAATTGGTCTTGGGATTGGTGAAGGCGAGCATGCCCGGCGTCGTCACCTTGAACCCGTCGTTTCGGCCGCCCGCCTCGAGCAGGCACACCGTGCGCCCCGCCTCGGCCAGCCGCCCTGCCACCGCGCTCCCCGCACTGCCGCCGCCGACGACGATCACGTCGAATTGATCCATGATTCCTCCTGTCCCGACTTGGAAGTTAGGCAGAGAGCCACCGAGGCGCAACAAAGTTTCGGACGAAAACTTGTCTGCGCCACCACCGGCTGACAGATAGTCGCGGAGGGAGCGAGACTTACGAGGAGTTTGTTCGCTCAGGCAGAGCGGTGATGGTCTCGTCCTGCCGTTCGAGCCATGCGGCGCGGATCTGGTCGCTGGTTTCGCGGCTGCCGTCGTGGGTCCAGCCGGGTTCGCGCAGGAGATAGGACAGTTTGTGCTTCCACGGTGCGCGCCACATATCTTGCGCGATGCCGACCCATTCGTGGAACACCGCCCATAACAGGTTGAAACTGCCGAGCTGCTTGACGATGCCGTAACGGATTTTCTCGTCGTCGCGCTCGGGCTCGAACGTGCCGAACATCCTGTCCCACACGATGAAGACGCCGGCATAGTTGCGGTCGAGATAACGCGGGTTGGTGGCGTGGTGGACGCGGTGGTGGCTGGGGGTATTCATCACCGCCTCGAACCAGCGCGGCATTTTGTCGATTGCCTCGGTATGGATCCAGAACTGGTAGATCAGGTTGAAGCCGCCGCAGATGGCGATCATCGCCGGGTGGAACCCCAGCAGCACCAGCGGGAGGGCGAAGACGAAGCCGAGCGTCAGGAAACCGGTCCAGCTTTGGCGGAGCGCGGTGCTGAGATTGTAATGCTGGCTCGAATGGTGGTTTACGTGGCTGGCCCAGAACCAGCGCATCCGGTGGCCGAACCGGTGGACCCAGTAATATTTGAGATCGTCGAGCACGAAGCAGGCGATCCATGCCCACCACGCCCAGCCCAGGTCGAATAGCCGGTATTCCCACAGGAC
>QFNA01000003.1 GCA_003248395.1 Citromicrobium sp. | reverse complement strand
AGGTCCCAAGGGTTTGGCTGTTCGCCAATTAAAGTGGTACGTGAGCTGGGTTCAGAACGTCGCGAGACAGTTTGGTCCCTATCTGCCGTGGGCGTCGATACTTGATAGGAGTTGCCCCTAGTACGAGAGGACCGGGGTGAACATACCTCTGGTGTACCAGTCATCCTGCCAAGGGTGCCGCTGGGTAGCTATGTATGGACGGGATAACCGCTGAAAGCATCTAAGCGGGAAGCCTCCCTAAAGATAAGGTATCTTCGAACCGTCATAGACCATGACGTTGATAGGCCGGGTGTGGAAGCGTAGTAATACGTGGAGCTAACCGGTCCTAATAGTTCTTTTCGCGCTTGTTGGATCCCACCATCAACGACAGCCCTGTTCCTGATACAGGTTCGGCTGTCCGCGATCGGAGGAAACTTCGAAGCCGGATAAGCCCGCAAAGCTCAAAGCATCGATTTAAACCCATGTCCGCCAGCTTTATTGCTTGGTGACCGTAGCGTCTGTGACCCACCCGATCCCATCTCGAACTCGGCCGTGAAACCGGACAGCGCCGATGGTACTAGTGCTCAAGCACTGGAAGAGTAGGTCGTCGCCAGGCATTATAGCCGGCGGGCATAGGTATAACCGTCCAGGCGAAACATACGGTGCCGCGGGGTGGAGCAGTCCGGTAGCTCGTCAGGCTCATAACCTGAAGGTCGTTGGTTCAAATCCAACCCCCGCAACCAAAAATTTCGAGGGCTTGGCCGCGAGGCTGGGCCCTTTTTTCTCGTCGATCCGGCCCAAATCCAGCCCACCCATCATCTCAGAAAATGGCGGCTCGGCCCCTACTTTCTGCGCCTAGAGGCGACCTGAGTTTAGCCACCGCAACTGCTCTTCTTCGCTTCCGCTTTGAAGGCAGACAGGAGGGGCCGACTGGCGCGCAGTCGCTATAAAAACTGCTGCTTGGCGTGTCTTGGAGCTCAAAAGGACTGACGCCCCGTAGCATTCACTTCTCAATGCGAAAGACGATATGCCGTCACGCCCGCGGCGGTTGCCTGCGATAGCTCAGCGCCTCTGCCACATGGATGCGGCCGACACGCTCTGCCCCTGCCAGATCCGCAATCGTGCGCGCCACCCTCAACATGCGGGTATAGCCGCGCGCGGACAGGCGCATGGCGGTCGCCGCCTGCATCAGCAGGTTGCGCCCCGCCTCGTCCGGCCCGGCGAATTCCTCAAGCGCATCGCCTTGCAGTTCGGCGTTGGTTCGTGCGCCAGTTGCGACGGCGCGGGCGGTTTGCACGGCTCTCGCGGCGGCGACCCTGGCGGCGACTTCCACACTACCTTCTGCGGGCGGGGGCAAGGCCAGATCGGCTGTGAATCCCAAAAGGTAGCGAGAATCCGAAGTGCTGAAGGGGCCGGATGCCACGGAAGGTGGTGAGAATAAGCGCAAAGTAAGTGCGACCAGTTTGCCAGAGAGGAAAAGCTAATGCGACCAGTTAAAGGTAGTGAGAACCTGCCATACTCGTCTAGAAGAGCACTCGTGGCGCTGAAAGATGAATTCAAACAACGCAAGATTGGCAAGACAGGACAATCGTTTAGGCGGCTGATCCCCTTGCAATCGCCTGCTGGTGCCCAGTGGGTGGAATCCGACCTTGAGGCTAACGCCGTCATCCAGATCGCGTTTGTGCCAAGCTTTTACGATCTCATCACCCAGCCGATCATCGAATACGATCTGCGCGGTAAGAAGCACGTCTACACTCCCGACATCGCGTGCATCTTCCACGCCTATGACGAGCCATTCCCTGGCCGCTTCGTCATCGAGACAAAGCCCAAGGAGGTTCTTGAGAAGCGCGGCCCCGAATTTGCCGACCGCTTCTATGCCGCTGAAGAGATGTGCAAGCAGATGGGGGCGGCTTTTCGCGTGCTCCACGAAGATCATCTCAATACGGCATATCTGCGGAACGCCCTGTTGCTCAGGCGCGACAACGAGCGTGATCCTAACTTTGATGCCAGTGATCTCTTGATAGCAAAGTTCGGCGACCGGTCCTTTTCCCGGAAAGACGGCGAAGATGCGCTTGGCGAATTGCTTCCAGAGCAATGGGAAAGGCTCGAAGCAATGAATGTTCTAATCGCGTGGCGTGAACTGGGATGCAACCTCACCGAAGACATTGATGACGATACCGAAGTTTGGTTTCCTTCGGACATCAAAGGCAAGAATTGGGATCCGTTCCTGAAGATGCTTCAGACTATGGATTCGGGGGTGAACATTTAGGGAACAAGTGCTATAGGCCTTTGATTGTATTCGAATCGGGGCAATCAGATGGCAAGGATTCTGGGCCGCAAAGGCGAGAAGGTCCAATACGGCGGCGAGGAAATGACGGTCCGCTCAGCTCTGGACCTCAGCACCCTGATTCTGATCGATTCCAATGGCGATCATCATCACGCATCGCTTTCCGAACTCGAAAAGGAAGCGCGAGGCATCCCGCGCGATGCTATCAACCATGACGACATTCGCGCTTCGAAGGTGGAACCTTGGGTCAAAGCTTGTGCACCTCTTCTTGATGATAAGCGCCATACCAAGGCCGAGGTCGCGCTGGCAGCAAAAGAACTAGGGGTCAGTGTCGCGACTGTTTATCGCGCATTGGAACGTTGGCGTTTGTCTGGCGAAACGAAGGATTTGCCACCGCCAACACGCCCAGGAGGACGCGGCAAATCCCGACTGCTTCCTGCAATTGAAGCGATCATTCAGGAACAGCTCGACAGGGTGTTGAGGAAAGGCGGGATTTCCAAACGCAAATTCCTGAAAGACTGTCGACGAGCGATCGACAAGGCTGGCTTCGAAGTTAGTCCCGGCACCTTGCGCGATCGCCTTGCCTCGGTGCCCGCCTATAAGTTCATGAAAAATCGTAAGGGCAGGGACGCCGTTGCTCGCGAGATGGATCCTATCAAGGGTCCTTATCCCAACCTTTCACGGCCTCTTCAGGCGGTTCAGATCGACCATTGGAAGATCGACATGGAGGTGGTGTCCGATGATCGCACCCGCTCTGTCGGCCGGGCATGGGCAACAATCGGAATCTGCATCTGGAGCCGGATGGTGTTCGGACTCAATGTCGGCTTCGATGATCCAGGAAACGTGCCTTTCGGGATGATGATGATCAACGGTCTGCTGTCAAAGGACCGAGTCGCCGAAGATTTCGACATCGATTGGGACAACCCCATACGAGGCAGGCCCGAAACCATCGAGATGGACAATGCCAAGGAATTTACTGGCAAAATGGCTCAGATGGCCTGCGCGAACCTCAACATACATCTCAAAATCCGACCGGTGCGCAAGCCGCACTACGGGCAGTATATCGAGCGATTTAATGGCACGCTGGCGGGTCGGTTCAAGGATATTCCTGGTGCAACCGGATCGAATGTTGTCGAACGAGAGGATAAGAATCCCGAAAAGTCAGCTGCACTCACGCTATCCGAGCTTACCAGGCTCATCTGGCTGATGATCGATGAGTATCACAATGAGGTGCATACTGGCATCGGCATGCCGCCATTGGAAAAATATAACGGCTATTATTTCGGCCCACATGGACAGAAGCATCGTCCGCCAGAGACATTCATCGATGACCTCGATCTGCGGCTTAATTGGTATCCGATGGTGCATCGCACCGTGCAGAGATACGGAATTCGTATCGACCACCTCGATTATTACAGCGAGGCACTCGAATGGCTGGTGCGAAATCGAAAAGACTACGGCAAACTCGAAATACGCCGGAACCCGTTCGATGTGCGGGTCATCTACGTCAAGCATCCAGACCCGCAAACGGAAGCTGGAGGGGAGAGCCCGCTCAAGAGCGCGGATAGCAGAGCTCCTAATTGGATCCCTGTAACCGTGCGACAGATTGGTTTCCCGGAGGCCAGTTTGTTCGAATTGCGCGATGCGGCAAGGGAGGCTTTGGCACGCAAGCGCGAGCCGACACCAGAGTTGCTTGGTCAGATTATCGAAGAGCAGCAGAAGCTCATCGACAGTGCAGTGAAGCTTACAAAAGAGGCTCAGCGTAAAGCTGCTCGCCAAGAGCATCACCGGCGCGAAAATCTCAAGGCCAAGCAGGCTGAGAAGCAGACCGCATCTGCTCGCCAGACTGAACCTTCGCCGAGGCCGACACCCGCGCCTGCAGTCCGGACGAGCGATGCGAACGATCTGTCGTCGATCCTTGCCGGCATTAGCGATACTGATCTGGAGGAACTGGTCGAATGAGCGGACCATACAATAACCCAAAGCTGCGGCCCACGATGCAGGAGTTTCTCGAGATTGAAGGGCGGCAGCGTCTTTATGCGTGCTGGGATCGCGTCTTCGTCCATACCGACGATACGAAGGCGGCATTTGTTGCCCTTCAGGATTGCATGAACGCAGCCCCGAACACGAAGCCCAGAGGCGTCGTGATTGTTGGAGATTCCGACACCGGCAAGAGCCGCACCATGACCGCGTTTCGCGATGCTCACCGACCGCAGCCAGATCCAGAAAGCGAATACGCCGAGCATCCGGTGCTGTATGTGAAAGCACCAGATGATCCCAATCCGGTGGTCTTTCTCAAGAAGTTGCTGGATGAGCTGAACTACCCGCTCAATTACAACGCTCAGCCAGCTGATGTTCGCTCACACACCGTGCGCATGCTTCGGAATTGCGGCGTCGGCACGGTGATGATTGATGAGTTTCGCGATATAGGGAATGAGCGAATGAGCGCGAAGCTCATCGACTTTTTTGTTTTCCTGAAGAACCTCATCAACGAAGTGGAGCGGCCATTTGTCGTTGGAGGAACGCGCAGCGTCGTCGACATGATCGCCAGTGATCCGCAATTGGCCGGGCGTCTCGACCAGAAGATAGAGCTGCGCCCGTTCAAGATCGCACAGTTCGTAAAGGTGCTGCTGGCTTTCGAGCTAATGCTTCCCTTGCGAAACGCCAGTAACTTCCGAGAAGACGAAAGGCTCATCCAGGAGATCTTCACACTCTCTAGTGGCTACATCGGCAGGCTCAATGTCCTGCTTCATGATGCCTGTCAGGTCGCTATCGAGTCCCAAGAAGAACGCATCACCTTGTCGACAATCGACCGCGTGCGTGGGCGTAGCATCACCCCGCTCGGCCGGGTGGCGTGAACGACGCGCTTCTCCTTCCGCGACGCGTCGAGCGGAGTGGTGCAAAACCCTGGCCATACCAGCCGAAGCCGCTCGACGATGAATTGCTGTCCTCCTTCATCGCCAGGCTCGCTGCCGGGTTGGGAATGAAGCCAATCACTTTCCTCAATTCCATCATGGGCTCGAGGAAAAACCTGCTGGCACAAGATCTCGACAATTTCGCTCCAGCGAATCTTGTGAAAAGCCTCGCTACTGGCTGCGCCGTCAATGAAGATGTCCTGACACGTTGCACGCTCGCTTCATTCGAAGGTGCGATCAATCACAACCACAACAAGCGCGGACGCAATCCTTGGATCCTGCCGACGACCATCGACAACAATGCTCGACTTCGTCCCGGCTTGCAGTTTTGCCCACTCTGCCTCGCGGACGATAAGCCGCATTTCAGGAAGACCTCACGTCTCGCTTTCGTCACAGCATGCACACTACATGGCGTTCGTCTGCGCGATCGCTGCCCGCATTGCAGTGAGCCGATCCGACCCCTTGAAGCGGCCTCGCGTTGGCTATGCTCACGTTGCGATGGCGACGTCAGGGTCGCAACCGAGGTAGTCTCGCACCGCACACTCGTCTGGCAGCAGAAGGCAGAGGCTGCTGCTAAAACAGGCCATATCCAACTCGGTAGTGAGTTCGTTCCCTCTCCAACATGGTTTGCAATTGCTCGGCAGATCGCGGCCCTGATGGTGAACGGGCCAAGATCTGCGAACTTTCGATCCGCCACCGCAAAGCTCTACGGCGGAGACGACAGCGCCTATCCGAAGCCTACCAAACGGCAACCATTCGAATATCTGGAGGTTGCAGATCGCCTGCGTTTATTCACCCAGGTCGCCAAGCTCATGGAAGGTTGGCCGCACCGGTTTGTGCAGGCGGCGTGGGATGCAGGGATAAGGCGATCGCACGCGATCAAGGACATGGCGTTTGTGCCCTTCATCTATGAATCTGAACTGCGAGCTTACCTTGACGCAACTCCTTACTACGCGAGCGACGGCGAAGTTGCCGCAGCTGCGGCTTGGCTCAGGCGCACCAAGGGCGCCGCTTACTATCGTGATTTGAAGGAACTGTGCGGAGAAAGCCGCAAGGCAATTTATCGCCACATGGATTATCAGCGCAAACAGTCGAAGCCTTCCATCTGGCTCGAGCGTTCACGAGACTGATACCTCTAGCCACTCCTCTAGCTTTTCAGCGTAGTAATCGCTGTCTTCCCAGCATTTGCGGGATCGCGAATGACCGGTAGCTTTGGCAAACCGTGTCTGAGGCTGCGGCCGCGGTCGCGATGAGGATCTTCTTCTGATCCATTTCCAATCATTGGCTCTTGCAAGATCGAATACATCCCTTGCCAAAAGCTCGGGCGACGGGCGTTCGCTCCGTTCCACGATCCCGATGCTTGCTGGATCGTCAGACGCGGACCCAACATCAGCCACAGCCTTCAAAACCGATGGTCCTTCCACCGTCGCTACCAGCGGCGCTTCCTTTTCGTCAGCGTCAGGCCGATAGGAAACGGCTGCAACCCCGCTGTTATCTTCACGCCAGTAGGTCACCTTCCAACCGTTGCGCACAGCAAGTTTCTCGAGCGCCTGCCACGTCTTCTGTCGAGCGAGGCTGGCTGCTCGCTCGAACGCTTCATCATCACCTTCGCCACGTTGTCCGGCAATTTTCGCCTGCCCGGTTGCAGCATCGCCGCCGTATCGTGCATCATCAGTAGAGAGAAAGCGTTCGCCATCGATGGGATCGCCGCGCAGTCCTATGTCTTTGCGTCCGAGCACGAGTTCCCTGCTGTCAAATTTCACATCTATCGCTTCGGCAAAAGTGAAAATCGCGCTGTGGGATGGGATTGTCTCCGTCATTCGACCACGGTCGGGCACACGATCACTTCGCACGGGTCGAGATCGGCCCTTCTGCGGTATTTTTCGACCATCAGGTTGGGGGGCGGCTTTGTCGGTCTTTGTCTCCTTAGGATAAAAGACTTCGATAGAGGTGGGAGGAGAAGGGAAAACGATCTTCTCGATGCGAGTGACCACGAAGCGCGGTGACGGCATACCGGAGCCCTTATCTCGGCCAAGCCAACGTCCCGAAAAGGCCATCTCGACCCCATTCGGCCACGGCCATTGCGCCTGCAAGAAAGCCCCGACGGGAGATCGGTATGCTGGGTCGGTTACAAGGTTCTGGTGGATCGAGTCATGAAACTGGAGAAGCCGCTTGCTCCTATCAGCGAAGATGGCCGCAAGAATGTGGGCATCTTCCTCGCTGATTAGTCTACTGACTGAGATGGTGACTTCCCTCGCGTCGCTCACAAAACATCGGTCGCGATCGAGGGCGTATCGCGAAGAATGAACCGCCGGATCGCGTCGGCCATCGATCACCTGCTTTAGCAGGTCGCTACTGCTACCAAAGAGCGCACGGACCAGCTCTGTCTTCGGGAGGAAGACCACTTTCGGAAGGGTGATCTCCTCATCATTTGTTTCGATACTGCGGCCTTCATGGCGAAGGAGCCAGCCAGGCACTCCAGCCAGTCCTGCCGTCCGCTCTTTGGCTGCGGTTCCCGTAAACCGTCCCGAGCCGAGCGTTTCACGATCTTCCTCCTCCATGGTCGTGAGCTTGCCCTCGAAACGAAATACAGGAGCGTTTCCAGCCGGCCTGCCGTTCTTGAACTGCCGCCCAGACCAGAGCAGGTTCATTTGCCCGACACCCAGCCATTCCCGAACTGGCGAAGACGCGTTCTTGTTGAAGATGTCCGGCTGAATGAGGCACTCGATATGAGCCTCCAACCCGCCGTGCGGGCTCTCGCGGACCCGGCCAAGGCCTAGAATCTCACTCACGCCAGGCAGGTGCACCAGAGGCTGGAGAATCGGCTTTGCGCTCATCCGATAATCGTTGCCGCGACAAAGCTTTAGGTCGAGTCAATTCGGTGCGGATAGATTTCAGCTCCACGACCCTTTTTGGTTGGCCATTGGTGAAACGCGTCCTAAAACTAGGAACATGGAGGGGCGTGATCTCATCAGACAGGTAGGCGAAGCCATGTATGGCGCTCATTGGCAGCGTCCATTGGCCCGCGACCTCGATGTATCTGATAGGTTGGTGCGCTTCTGGGCTGCGGGCGATCGCAAGCTCCCCGAAACTTTACCTCCGCTTCTCCTCGGACTTCTTCAGGAACGAGGCAACGATCTCATTTCCACCACCGCGCTTGTCGAGCGCTACATCAACAGGGACGCATAATGCTTCAAACTGTTTTGGACACTTGTCGCTTCAAGCAAGATGCGATCGACTTCGCGCTCACGAAGCAGATCGAAGATCTGTATGACCTCGTTGGTCATTCGCCTGAGGATGCGAACAACTTCTTCGACAAGACTTACGTCACCGACGGTATGGCAACGCTCATACGCCAAGGGCTCCAGCGTCTTGCAGGTCGAAACGATCAAGCGGTCTTCGAGCTTCGGCAAGCGATGGGTGGCGGTAAAACCCACTCCATGCTGGCATTAGGATATCTGGCAGCGAACCCAGAGGTTACTGCCTCCCTCGATCCCAGCATTACGGAAGGATTTACGCCCACCCAGTCGAAGGTGGTCGTGGTGTCGGGACGGAACATCCCTCACGATAAATTCCTATGGGGTTCGGTCGCGGAGCAGCTCGGAAAGGCTGATGAGTTTGCGCCCTTCTTTGCCAATGGCGCGAAATTTCCCAACGAGAGCGACTGGATTGATCTCATCGGCGATGAGCCGGTTTTGATCCTGTTCGATGAGCTTCCGCCGTATCTCGAGGCGGCCGTTACAATGCCCGTCGGAGGAGGCACTCTCGGCGACGTGACCTCGCAGGCGCTGTCGAACCTGTTCTCGGCAGCGACCAAGAGCTCGCAGCTTTGTATCGTTCTTTCAACGCTGAAGGGACAATACAAAGCGAGCACCGACCTCGCGAAGATCATTGATCAGATCACCAATGAGGCGCGACGTCAGGCAAAGCCGATTACCCCTGTCGAGCTCGGATCAGACGAGATTTACGCCATCCTGCGCAAGCGCCTTCTCGAATCTGAGCCCGATGCAAGCGTCGTCGAGTCCGTTGCTGACGAATATGCCAAGATCCTCTCGGATGCTGTTACTTCGAAAACTCTCGAGCGCTCGGCCGAAAAGATCGCCAGCGAAGTGCAGGCAACGTATCCCTTCCACCCAAGCCTGAAGACGGTCGTCGCAACCTTCAAGGACAACGAGAATTTTAGGCAAACTCGTGGCTTGATGACCATCGCAGCGCTGATGATCAAATCGGCACAGGCGCGGAAGCATAACGATGCTTACCTTCTGGGTCCTCAGCATATGAACCTTGCGGACCGGGAAACGCGCGATTTCGTCAACAATATCTACAATCTTGATGCCGCGATCACGCAGGACATCGTCGATACGGGCGCGACCGATGCACACGCTGAGAAGATCGACGATGAAGCTGGGAACGACGCAGCGAGCCAAGCTGCACGCCTGATCCTCATGGCATCGCTCGCCGAAGCATCTGATGCTGTCAAAGGCTTGCAGGAAAACGAGGTTCTCGCGTTTCTTCTTGCGCCGAACCGCACCGAGGCAGAATTCATAGCTGGGTTCGATGCACTGCGCACAAGCTCATGGTATCTTCACAAGCGTGACAATGGCGCTTGGTTCTTTTCCAAGAACGAAAACCTCACGAAGAAAATCGAAAACACCGCCAGGAACGCACCGGTCCATAAGATTGATCAGGATCTCGGGCGGCGACTGGACGAGGTGTTTTCTCCCAAGAACAAGTCAGCCTATTCCAAGGTCCAGCCTCTTCCGAAGGTCGAAGAAATAGACACCCGCGGAGACCGAGTCCTGATCGTCCTTTCTCCGGACGCGAAGCTCCCTCCGGAAACGGCCATCAAGCTCTTCACCGACACTGCCGAAAAGAACAACTTCGCCATCGTGAGCGGAGAAGGGCACTCGCTTTCGTCGGTCGAAGAGAAGGTCCGAACAGCCTACGCCATTGAAAAGGTTCTGAAGGAAGAGGGTCTCAACAGCCCCAATCGGCCTGAACTGGAAGAGCGCCAGGCTGAAGCCGAACTCGATGTTTATTCAACGATCGCATCGACCCTCAACAAGATCTGGTATCCGGCAAAGGATGTGAGCGGAGAGGGTCTCGTTGGCGCACCTTTGAAGCTCGATGCGCATCGTAGGTCGGAAGGTTCCGGATTCGATGGTGAGGGAGCGGTTATCGCCGCGCTATCGGCGACCGGCACGAACAAGCTCGTCACCGACATCGAGACAAATTTCGAGCGCCTTCGCGTTCGAGCGGAAGACATGCTGTGGCCTCAGACTGACAAGAGCACGCGCCTTGCAGATATCCAGGACCGCGCAAAGGCGAATGTCCGCTGGCTCTGGCTCCCGCGCGGTGGCTTGGACGAACTCATCCGGATTGCGAAGTCTCGCGGCGTCTGGCGCGACACGGGTAACGGTTGGATTGAGAAGGGCCCGTTCGCGAAAGAGAAGACAAGTGTCGATGTAGTCGAATCCGCTTACGAGGAGAGCACTGGCACGGCCACGATCCTGGTCACGGCGAAAAATGCCGGCCGGCGGCCTGTCATTCATTGGTCCAACAAGCCTGACGTGTCAGCAAATTCGCCGGTGCTTGATGACACCACCGTGCGCACCACAGACATGAAGCGCTATTTCCTCGCAGTCGATTCTGACGGTGAGCACGAGAGCGGCGAAGCGTTCGAGTGGACCAACAAGCTTCATCTCACGCATCAGCCGCAACCCGTAGGGTCGGGATACGAAGTCGCTCTCAGCGTGAAGCCGTCTGGCTCAATTCGCTGGAACACCGATGGGACAAACCCTTCCGAAGGCGCCGAGTATGCCGGTCCCATCAAGCTCGATGGGACAGACGATGTCACGATCTATGCCTATGCTGAGGCCGAAGGCGTCACGACCAAACAGCAGTTTCGCATCAACCGCCGAGAAGGTGCCGGGCAGAAAATCGACGAAAACAGGCCGGCTATCATTCGGCGAACGATGCAAGCGGCAACGAAGGACAAGGTGTTCGCCGCAACAACCCAGGCGAAACAGTCCAAAATTACCTTCCAGTCGGTCGCAGTGATCGTCGGAACGGGGAGCCGGAACGTGACTACCTCGTTCGCGGCCGACGTCGAAGTCGATGCGAACGCCATCGAAGAAGCGGCAAAATTCGCTCGGGAACAGGTCAAGGACGAGCAAGCCGAGGTGAAAGTGAGCTGGAAGACACTTTCATTTGAGCGGGCCGCCGACATCGATGCCTTTATGTCCGCCATCGGGGAGAGCGTGGATAGGACAGAAATAGAACAGCAGTGACACTTACACCGGAAAAGGTGGAGTGAAAGGAAAAGACTATGGCTACACGTGCGAAGTCGAGCGTTGGGTTCGGCGTTCCGACCGACGAAATCGATCCGCAGCGCTTCATCGTGCGGATCGCCCCGTCGTCTCGTGAGCCGGTGACCATCATTGAAGATTTCGGGATTTCAGGCCCGCAGTTCGATCCCCAAACGAACCTGCAGGCAGATCAGGTCGTGCGCTGCAAACTTGACCCGAAACGTTGGCGTGCGATCGCTCAGCCAACCAAGCAGGTCTTCAATGAGCGCCTGAAAGGTCGCAAAATTCCCGTAGGGAAATGGGAAGCGCACGATAACCCTGTGCACCGTTTGCTGGGTCGAGAACTCTGCGTGCTTGCCTGGGCGATCGAGAGTTGTGACTCCGCCCTCATTCCAGCTGCAATCGATGGATGGGTTGGACTGAGACCCGAGGAAAGGTGGTGGCTCTACGCCATGGCCGTGCATTCAACCGGCCATGCAGACGATACCGATAAAGGCTGGCGCAAGGCAATCCGCATTGGACTTACCGAAGGTGCCGGCGCGGTTGCCCCTGGCAACAAGCGTCAGATCAGTTTCGAGGACCTATAATCATATGACTGCAGAAATCACTCCGCATTCGCTCAAGGATGCGCCTTCACTGATCGAACGCCTTTGGCCGGCTCAGAAAATCTCGAAAGAATCCGAAGCTGAACGCAAATCCGTATCAAGCCAGACCCTGACGGGGCTTGGTAGCTACTGGAAGGGTCGCAAACCCCTCATCCTCAATCGCGCCTGCATCCTTGGTGCGCTTTTACCGGCTACCGATGATCCGGAAACAGACCTCGAAGTCTTCGAAAGCCTGATGCTAATCGATGATCGCGGCTTCGTGGAACGTTTCGGTATGCGCGCCGCAGACTATGCCGCGATAGGTGCTGAACACTCAGCACTGACTGAGCGTGAGGTGACCGACCTGTTCGTCGTCAACGGAACGGACGACGCCGAAGATCATGCTCTTCTGCCGTTCAGCGAGGAAGCAGTCTCGGCGGTAAAATCTCGGATCCGGTGGTCGCCGGCTTACTCCGACGGTGCAAAGGTTGTCAGAGCCGCCGGTCGCATTCTCTCGCGCATCCCTTACAATGACAAGGTCGATGCGAGCGACAGACCAGAATACCTCGAAGCCGTAGATTATGAGCAAGAAGACGCTTCCGCCGGGCATTACGCACACGTCTGGGCGAAGGTTAACGCGCATCTCGGCACCCACGCACGGTCAATGCCGGAGCTCGTCGAGCAGCTTGGCATCATGCGTTTTGGACATCGGCCGCGCGTAGGAGATTCCTTCTCGGGGTCGGGACAAATTCCGTTTGAAGCGCTGCGTATGGGATGTGACTCCTACGCTTCCGATCCGAACCCAATCGCTGCTCTCCTTACGTGGAGTTCTTTCGAACTTGCTGGGTCATCGCCCGACGATCTCGAAGCGCTCATGGAGGATCTCGCCGCGGTCGAGCGGGGCGTCGAGGATGACATGGCGTCGTTCGAAACCGACGAGGATGGAAACCGGGCGAAAGCTTTCCTCTATTGCCTTGAGGCAACGTGCCCCGACACCGGCTATGCGGTGCCGCTTGTGCCAAGTCTGCTTATTAGTCCCAAGACCGGGACCATCGGAAAACTCGTCCCGAACCACGAAACAAAGCGGATCGAGATCGAGATCGAAACCGGCGCTGGTAAAAAAGCGCAGTCCGAAGCCCAGGCAGGAACGGTATCCGGCGACTATGTCAGCTACGAGCTCGACGGCGTCTCTTATCGCTTTTCGATTTCCAGCGTTCGAGGTGATTACCGGTCAAGCGAAGGCCGCGGCAACAAGCTCCGCCTCTGGGACAGCGACGATCTCGTTGCACACCCCAAGGACGTCTTTCGTGAGCGGCTGTATTGCATCCAATGGGCAACGGCGGACAGCTTGGAGGCTGGCAGACAAGAAACCTATTTTGCTGGTCCGACCGAAGATGATCTTAAACGGGATCAACAGGTTCTCGACTTCGCGAAATCGCACCTCGGCGAATGGCGTGATGCCGGACTCGTGCCCGATATGAGTATCGAAACCGGACAGGAGACTGCCCGTCTACAGCGAGAACGTGGATGGTCCAATTGGATCCACCTTTTTCACCCGCGGCAAGTCTTGGCGATGGCGTTCTTGCACAAGCGTATTCGTAACCATGAGAATGCCGCGAAGATGTATTTCTTTATGCCTCGCGCGCTCGACAATAACTCACGGTTGAATCGCTGGGCGACAGGCCAAGGTGGAGGTCTTGGGGGGCCTAAGGGAACTTTCGATAATCAGGCACTGAACACCCTAATCAACTTCTGCGTGCGCGGCGCAATCGGCATGCGGACCTTGGTGGGCGGACCATCGCGCTCGTGGGAGCTCACCGCAAACCGCAAGATCGATACTTTGCCAGGCATGCATGCCGCAGAAGAGCGGGATATTTGGGTTACCGATCCGCCCTACGCCGACGCTGTGGTCTATCATGAGCTCACCGAGTTTTTCATCTCGTGGCTGCGCAAGAATCCTCCGGCACCCTTCGATAAATGGACGTGGGATTCCCGTCGTCCACTCGCCATCCAGGGCGAAGGGGAAGAGTTTCGACGCAAGATGGTTTCTACCTACGCAAATCTCGCCGAGAAAATGCCCGATAACGGCATTCAGATTGTCATGTTCACGCACCAGTCGGGATCAGTCTGGGCGGATCTGGCTCAAATCTTCTGGGGTGCTGGCCTTAAGGTCAGCGCGGCTTGGTATATCGCGACAGAAACTGGCAGCAACGCACCCGGCAAGCGAGGAGCGGGTCTTGTTCAGGGCACGGTGATTCTTGTCCTTCGCAAGCGTGCCGGCGACGAAAGCGGATACGAGGATGAGATCGCTCACGAAGTCCGGGCCGAAGTTGCGCGTCAAATCGATACGCTTGTGGGCCTCAACCAGTCACTCAAGGGCGAGGGACGGATGGAGAATCTATTCGAAGACTCCGATCTCCAGATGGCAGGCTATGCTGCCGCGCTGCGCGTCCTAACTGGCTACACGAAGATCGATGGCAGGGACATGACGGCAGAAGCCACTCGCCCCCGTCAGCGCGGCGAGAAAGGCTTTGTCGAGCGCATTATCGATTTTGCGGTCCAGGTCGCAAACGAGCATATGGTGCCGGAGGGTCTGTCGGCGCGCCTGTGGCAGCAGCTCACCGGCACGGAGCGCTTTTACCTCAAGATGCTCGGGCTGGAATCTGCCGGCCTGAAAAAGCTCGATAACTACCAGAATTTCGCCCGCGCTTTTCGTGTCCCAGATTATTCTGTCCTCATGGCAGACAATCGCGCCAATTCCGCGAGGCTCAAAAGGGCCGACGATCTAAAGCATCGAACCGGGTTCGACATTACCGACTTCGGAAGCGGTGTGATCCGCGCCGTGTTGTATGGCGCTTATCAATTGTCGAAGGAAGTCGACCCCGATGTCGTCATCGAGCAGCTTCACGAGATGGTCGAGAACTATTTCAGGCGCCGCGACGAGCTGATCGAGGTTGCAGAGTATCTCGCTGCACAGCGCGGAAGGAATGACGACAAGGAAGGTCGACATGCGGCGACCTTGGCGCAGTTGATCCGCAATGAGCGTATCGCGTAAGCCGATATGCCGGATCTTACTATCCCAACCGCATTCAAGTCAGGCGGTCATCTGGCCCGCTTTTCCTCCCGACAAGGAAAGCTCGCCAGTGTCTACCTATCTGACCGCCTGAAATCGGCCAAGAAGTATGATCGTATCGCAGGCTACTTCAGATCCTCTATTTTCGAGATCGTTGGCGAAGAGCTTGCCAACATTGAAGATGTTCGCATCGTCGCCAATTCGGATCTCGATTTTGCCGACATACAAGCTGCAAAGGCGGTTCGCGATGCAGCCCTTTTTAGGCGCTTCGTCGAAGGAGACAGCGTGCTCGATGCAGCGTTGCATCGAGATCGCTACCGCCAGCTCCACGAATTGCTGACCTCCCAGAGAATTCGGATCAAGGTTGTGCCCCGGTCTGTGGCCCCCTTCCTTCACGGCAAGGCCGGGATCATCACTGCCAATGACGGGGCTCAACTCTCTTTCATGGGCTCGATCAACGAAACGCGAGCCGCGTGGGCGCACAATTACGAACTCGTTTGGGAGGACAGCTCCGCGGAAGGTGTTGAGTGGGTTCAAGCCGAGTTCGACGCCCTCTGGGACGTAGGTGTGGACCTTCCCGATGTCGTCATCAAAGAGGTCGGACGATTGGCAAAGCGCCATGAAACGACCGTCGAGGGACTGGCGCCCGAGGAAATACCGGGAGCAGCGCTAGTAGAGTCGCCACTTTACCGTGACGGAGCATCCTTGCAGCGCTGGCAGCGTGCCTTTGTTGGCGTGTTTTTGCAGCACCGGCAGAACTATGGAAAAGTCAGACTCCTCTTGGCAGACGAGGTGGGTGTCGGGAAAACTCTTTCCCTAGCAGCCTCGGCACTGCTGTCTGTCCTTCTTTCCGATGGACCTTGCCTCATCCTCGTGCCTTCGACGCTTACCGAACAATGGCAGATCGAGCTTAAAGATCGCCTCGGTATGCCGACTGCAAGATGGGACTCCCTGCGAAAGTGCTGGATTGACCCCGACGGGCGCATCATCAAAGGGCAAGGCGTCGCGGATGTAGCGCGCTGTCCCTATGCCATTGGCATCGTTAGCACGGGTCTCATCGTCCACGGCATGGCAGACCACGGACGTGCGAAAGAGGGCACCGAAGCGGAGTGCCTACTTTCAGGCCGATATGGCACAGTAATTCTCGATGAAGCACACAAGGCGAGGGGCTCACAGCCCCCTGGTGCTTCGGAGCGATCTCCGAACAACCTGCTAAGCTTCATGATCAGGATAGCAGAAAGAACTCAGCACCTTCTTCTGTCGACAGCCACTCCCATACAAACCAGCGTCGATGACCTTTGGGATCTTATGACTATCCTCAACCGCGGCGCCGATTTCGTCCTAGGGAATGCCTATTCTCCGTGGGCAAAATCGGAAAGCTCAGTTCCGATTCTGACTGGGGCGAAAAAGGTCACCCACGTGCGGGAAGGTTGGGATTTTCTTGTCAATCCCATGCCGCCGTCCGGCCACGATGATCTCATTGCGGATTTGCGAGAAGAATTCGGGATGAGCGACACGGACTGGGCGCTCACCAAGCTACCGGCGGATATCATGAACCCTGCTACAGGGATGAAGCTCGAGCTTGCTTTGACAATGCTGGAGGGAGGCCTCGGCTATTTTCAACGTGGTGCGCATAACCCTCTCCTGCGCCATGTCGTATTGAGGAAGCGCCGGGATCTCGAAGAAATGGGGCTGATACCAAAGCTTCCGGTTGATATTCATCCCAATGCTGACCTGCCGCTTCCCAACCATATTTTTGACGGTCTCAGCATCGCGACATCGCCGAATTTCGAGGACGCATACCAGGCTGCAGAGCGTTTTACTTTGGCATACCGCCGCAGAACGCGCGCAGCGGGCTTTATGAAAACGCTCCTGCTTCAGCGTATCTGTTCCAGTCACGCGGCCGGTATCGCGACCGCAGAAGCGCTGCTCGGCAAGAGAGACCTCGACGATGAGGCTCTTGAGGAATTGGAGGGCGATGCGTTTGCAGCGGTTGAGGATGAGCGAGCTGCGCTTCAGGACTTGATCGATGCGCTCACCGATGCAGACGACCCGAAGCTCCGAGCCGTGCGATATTTTCTCGATGATCACCAATCCGGAAGCCGGACCTGGCGGGAATTGGGTGCCATTATTTTCAGCCAGTATTACGACACGGCTGCTTGGATTGGAGAGCAACTCGCCAAAGAATACCCAGAGCAGCCTATCGCCATTTATGCTGGTGCCGGTAAATCGCGCATCCTCAAGGGCGGCGAGAGCACAAGTGCCGAGCGCGCTGCGATCAAGAAATTGGTGGCCGAACGGGAAATTTCGCTGGTCGTTGCCACCGACGCAGCATGCGAAGGGCTCAACCTCCAGACGTTGGGCACTCTGATCAATGTCGATTTGCCATGGAATCCGTCGAAACTTGAACAGCGTATTGGTCGCATCAAGCGCTTTGGGCAGACCCGAGAGCGAGTTGATATGGCCAACTTAACGTATGTCGGGACGGTCGACGAGAAGGTCTATCGCGTGCTGTCCGAGCGCTTGAAGACGACCCACGATCTATTGGGAACTATGCCCGAGACCATCGATGCCGACTGGATCGAGGATATCGAGGACCTGGAAGAGCGACTTCGGACCTATACCAATCCGCGCGAACGCAGCGACCCGTTCAAAGCGCGGTATGCCAATGCGCTGGTTGAAGACGAAACGCATTGGGACGAAGCTTCCGCGGTGCTCGCAAGGCATGACGTTGAAGACATGTTGTCACGTGGCTGGGCTTCGAAATGAGCGTTGCGGACGATATTAAACAGAATGCTTCCGATACATTCGGCTCCCAATGGACCGTGCGCGATGGCCAAGTAGTTCCGAATGCTAGTGATCTGAAACTGTCCAACGACGCGGTCCGGTTCGAGAAGGCCACTGTTCTTTACGCGGATCTCGACCAGTCCACTGATCTCGTCGCGACGAAGAAATGGCAATTCGCCGGCGAGGTCTACAAGACGTTCCTCTACACGGCATCGCGGCTGATCCGGCAGCACGGCGGGAAGATCGTCTCATACGACGGCGACCGGGTGATGGGAATCTTCATATCCAGCAGCCAGCGCAACCAGGCGGTCAGTTGTGCTTTGGAGATCAACTACGCGGTTAAGAACTATCTCAAGACCGAGATGGAAAAGCACTGGAATCACGATTCCGATATTCGCCATGTCGTGGGGATCGATACATCGGAAATACGCGCTGCACGCACCGGTGTGCGCGGCGATAATGATCTCGTCTGGATCGGCATCGCCGCCAATCTCGCAGCCAAGTTGACATCACTGAACGCGGACAAAGCAACCTGGATAACGAAGCGAGTCTATGATGGGCTCAATGACCCTCAGAAGCTTGGCAGCCAAGGCGAGGACATCTGGCACAAGTGGACATGGTCCCAACATAACGATGAGGAAATCTATTCCTCGACCTACTGGAGGGCTTTCACGTGAGCAGATTGACCGAACGCTTTCAGGGCGACGCAGGCCGCGGCAATCTGATTGACGTGATGCTGCAGCAACAGATCGTCAGCGGTAATCGGGAACTCGCGGAGGAACTTGCCGACAGAGCAGAGATCATCGAGGTCGCCGAGGGCGAAGCGATCATAAGGCAAGGTGGAGACGACAATGATCTCTATCTGATCATCGGGGGCAACTTCGGCATCATCATAAACGGTCGTGAAGTCGCCTCACGCGGCAGGGGGGACCATGTCGGCGAAATGGTCGTAGTCGAGCCCTCACAGCGCCGATCGGCAGACGTCGTGGCGAAAGAGGCCGCTCTGGTGGCGAAGTTCAGCTATGCTGACATATGCGAAATCGCGTCGAGGCATTCCGACATCTACCGGGTTATAGCCAAGACCTTGGCCCGCCGCCTGCTTGAACGAAATAAGCAGGTTGGACAGCACCACGAGAAGGTTCGGGTCTTCATCATCTGCTCGGTAGAAGCCCTTGCGGTGGCGCGCATAATCGAAAACGCCTTTGCGCATGACGATTTCGTGGTCCGCCTCTGGACGAACGATGTCTTCAAGGTAGCTAGCTACGCGTTGGATTCTCTTGAGACCGAGGTCGACGATTCCGATTTCGCGATCGCGATTGCACACACGGATGATGTCACCCTGGTTCGTGACCAAGAATGGCCCGCACCGCGTGATAACGTCATCTTCGAGTTGGGGCTCTTCATGGGACGCCTTGGCCGGAAGCGGGCGATCCTAATGGAGCCGCGCGAGGAGAAGGTGAAGCTGCCGAGCGATCTGACCGGCATAACTACCATTCCCTACAGCTACGAGCCAGGGAAGGATGCCGCTGCAATTATGGCGCCCGCTTGCAATATGCTGCGCGACCACATTGCAGACCTGGGACCGTTCAACGGCTGAAAGCACGATCGGTAGTCGGAGATTTGCTGACCCCACATCGCGCATCGTGTAAGACTGGATAAATGCCCGATGTTCTGCTAACGTTCCTCCGGTCAATAGGTCGCAGCCAATCGGTGATTCGCGATCAACAGGGAGGCTGCAGAAGATGGCGTGGAACGAAGATCGTGCCCGGAACAGAATTCGGGATTTCATGGACAGCGTGCCGGAAGGCGACATCAAGGTCGAAGACTTTCGCACGTTCCTCACCGAAGCTCGGGTGCAGAAGGGCATGTCCGCAGACGCATCGGTCCGTGCCGCACTGGTCGACATCCCGCGCAATAGGGCAATCACCACGGATGCCGTTCACGTCTACGCCAATCTTATCGACTTCAACGATGTCCTGACCGAGGCAGGACGCGAGACCGAGGCAAGCCATAAGCGAGCGCTGGAATTTCTCCATGCGCATTACCAAGGCTGTGACGAACTCCTCGACGAATTCGAGATGCAGCGCGTGGATTTCCACGGCTCAAGGCTGCATGCCGTGGTGCTGGCCCCCGAGGGTGCCGAGAACGAAAGCGAACGTGTTCGGGTCGCCGTGGCTTTCTCCGCCGCGTTTCGTGAGATGGTCGAGAGGCTCGGCGACAAGCATCCGAATTTCAAGACGGGTGTCTGCATCGGCATCGACAGCGGGCCAGCTGTCGCCATTGATTCCGGTCGGCGCGGTGAACGTGAACCGCTCTTCATCGGTAGCCCGGCGAATCATGCCGCCAAGCTCGCGGACGGAACAGATGAAGGCCTGAATCTGAGTCCACGAGCGGCCTCCGCGATCGGACAAGCGACCGAACCGTTCGCCAAAAGCGTCTTCCTCAACGAAGAGGTTCAACGCCGTTATCTTGGCGACGAAATCACTACGGCAGGCGTTCGGCAGACCGCCAACGAACGGCTCGAAAAGGCATACGCCGCAGTGCTCGAAAGTCTTGACGCGCGGATTAAGTCAGACAGTGGCGAAGCGGTCTTCCGGTTTCACCATAAGGAGCCACCGCTGAAGGACCTAGTTTACTCGGACCATCCTCCGAGCAATGCGATCCGGATGGAATTGGCATCGATCTTTGCCGACGTGGACAACTTCACGGCCTACATCGACAATGCCATCGCGACCGGCGGAATTGCTGAGGCCGTGGCCAATCTGCATGTCATCCGCGCAGAGATGGGTGCCGTATTGCGGGACGATTTTGGCGGTCGAAAGGTTCGCTACATCGGCGACTGCGTCCATGGTCTGCTCGCTGAAGGAAGCAAGACCGAAACCAATGCGATGGATACGATGAAGAAGTCAGTGGATGCTGCAGCAGGGCTTCGCTCCTCTTTCGAACTGTGTCGCGAAATGTTGCCCGGGATTGAGGACCTGGGCCTTGCCATCGGCATCGATTACGGCACCACGCCCATCTGTCGGCTCGGTCTACGCGGCGATGCCAGTGTTCGTGCAGCTGCTAGCCGGGCGACCTGCGTTTCCGAGCAGGAGCAGAGGCTTTGCAACGGCATTGAAACGAAGCTTGGTGAGAGCGCTTTCAAAAATTCGCCCGCGAACATCCGCGAGGCCTTTGGCAGCGAGCGTATCATTCAGAATCTCAATGCGCACACTGCGGAAATCATGCTTGGGGTCATGTCTTCGCCCTACATCAACAGCGGTGTCGATGCTGAACCGATGATGGCGCATGAAACCGATCCCGCTCCGCCGATGCGGGCGCATGCGAAAAGGTGAAGCCAGCCGTCCTGCACCTGGCTGACAGTCATCCAGCCTGGTTCTCCATAGAAAAAGCCAACAGGCAGCTTATCGTCGGTCGTGCTCGCGTCCCTAAAACGCCGTGGGCACAGGACGGACTACATCTGCGCATAGCCGGTCCTCGCGATCCACGAGTGCGTGAGGAGAAGCCCGGAACCGACCTTCCTGCTAGATGCGCAGAACGACACATCCAAGGCGATATGACGTTTTGCGTGGGCCTCCATACCCTCGAGGTGCACTCGCCGGCTGTCGCTCGACAGTGGTGGACTCGGCTCGAACAGTTTCTTGTATGCCAAGGCGTAGCAGAGCTCACGCGAATTTGGCCCGTAAAACAGGCCTTAGATCACGGCAGCGCAGGGAAGCATCATGAGCGCGCGCTGTCCCTCGCCCGCGAAGCCGGTATACTCGAGGAGTATGAGCTGGCGCGGCTGGGCGAGCCGAGCTGGATCACCGACCGCAAGCTGCATGTCTTCGGCAAGAAGGGGCGGCTCATCAATGGCCGCGCTCTGTGTCCGCGAGGATGCAAAAGACGTGCGCGAGGACGCATGGTCAGGACACTTCGCGCCGATTGCGACAAACGGCAGATACTGGTCGATCTGGCCTACGCCGAACACCTCAGGCAAGAAGCACTGAAGCAATATTGGCAGGACGTCATCGCTAGCGGCGAAAAATGCTGCAGAACGATGCGGGGGTGTCCGCTGGCTGCATATGAAAATCAGACCGCAATTAAAGGGGAGGAAAACTGATGAAGGACATCGATATCATTCAGCGTCAGCTAGATCGGGTCCTTGGGTTCTTTCCGCGTGTGGAAGCGAGGATCAACGCTCTGTTCGGCGTGAACACGCTCATTCTCATCATCGCCGCCTTAAACGTCGCGGCGGGCGACCTGCGCCTCTGGTATGTCACCATTCCTGGGGCGCTACTGCTCATCGGCTTGCTTGTGTCCTACTACCATCTTTTCCGTGCCAACTTTCCAGACGATAACGGAGGAGAGAAAAGCCTGGTCTTCTTCAAGGAAATCCAGAAGCGGACCGAAGCGAACTATATCGCGGAATTTCTCGACTGCAGCGAGGCAACGGTCCGGAACGACCTGTTAGGACAGGTCTGGCGCAACTCGTGTATCGTGTGTCAGAAATATCAGCGCGTGAAGCTCGCGATTATTGCCACTGCAGTCAGCATCGCCCCTTTCGTCATGTTCTTGGTGATCACCGGCACCATCCATGACCGCATCCCATTGTTGAAGGGTTGATTTCACAGAAAGCTACTGCAGCAGAATCATGCCACTTTCAGGCACTAGAAATTGCAGAGCATTAGCCCGCCAACCGCCAGCCCCTGAAGCTTCAAGCACCGCGATTTGTAATATCTTGCAGCATTTCCCGAGGATCTCCTCTGGGCTTAGGGTTTACCCGTTCAGCTGGCTATCAAGGCAATCTATCAAAGAAGCGGCCGACGCCCTTAAGATCTTTGCTGCCTTCTGCAGCTTGTTCGCATGGATCGCATCTTCACGGTTTGCGAGCAACATCACTGCTTCGGTCACCGCATCGGAATGCCTCATGAGAACGACGAGCGCCGTGCCGCTGGGCCCATTGCGAGCCAGCAGCCAGTTGTGGACCGTCCGCTCATTGGTTCCCGTCAGACGCGCCAGATGCTTCACGTGGGACGGTATGGCACCGAAGTCAGCCTTCAGCGCCTCTGCCACCACCTCCGCCAGCAAAGCTCCCGTTTCCGCAGCGGGATCGAACGGAAACCGATTTCCGTTTCTACCGCGAAGTTTTCGGTCATCCGTCGAAAAAGACATTCCACCATACTCCCCTTATGCTGAGCGGGTTCATCGGGAGAGATGCCCGACTCGCTAGACCCGGTGCCAGACATGATGGAAGCGGAAGGAAAAAAGACGAAGACACGGGCCGCGCAATACGTGCGCATGTCTACCGATCATCAGCGCTATTCGACCGAAAATCAGGCCGAGATCATCGCAGCCTATGCCGCGCGGCGAAATTTCGAGATCGTCAGGACCTATGCCGATGAAGGACGCAGCGGCCTTAGTATTGCTGGACGGGACTCACTCAAACGCCTGATCGACGATGTCCAGCAAGGCCATGCCGATTACGAGGCGATCCTCGTTTACGACATCAGCCGTTGGGGACGTTTCCAAGATGCCGACGAGAGCGCATATTACGAGTTTATCTGCCGCGAGCGCGGAATCAACATTCACTACTGTGCAGAGCAATTCGACAACGACGGGAGCCTACCTTCCACCGTCATGAAGAACATCAAGCGGGCGATGGCAGGCGAATACAGCCGCGAACTCTCCGCCAAGGTGTTCACAGGGCAGTGCCGCCTGATCCGGCTAGGTTATCGTCAGGGCGGTCCGGCCGGTTACGGCTTGCGTCGTCACCTCGTGAACGAACGGGACGAACCAAAAACACCTCTGGCACGCGGCGAGCACAAGAGCTTGCAGACGGACCGGGTCATCCTCGTGCCGGGACCTGAAGACGAGATCAGGATCGTCGAACGTATCTACCGCCTGTTCGTTCTACAACGCCGCTCCGAACGCGAGATCGCTGAGATACTCAACCGTGAAGGCGTCACTACCGACGTCGAGCGTGCATGGACCAGGACAACAGTCCGGCAGATCCTCACCAACGAGAAATACATTGGCAACAACGTCTACAACCGCATCTCCAACAAACTGAAGCAAAAGCGGGTCGTCAACGAACCGGAGATGTGGGTGCGAGGGGACGGTGCATTCACGGCAATCATCGATCGCGAGCTGTTCAAGGCAGCACAAGCGATCCTCGCTGCGCGGGCGCGGCGCTTCAGCGACGACGAACTGCTCGCCATGCTGTCCAGCCTCTTGGCATCGAGGGGTGCGCTATCGGGACTGCTGATCGACGAAAACGATGAAATGCCGTCGACTGCCGCGTATCGGCACCGGTTCGGCAGCCTCGTGCGCGCATACCAGCTGATCGGCTATACGCCCGATCGCGACTACCGCTATCTCGAAACCAACCGCGTGCTCCGGATTCTACAGCGCGATGCTTTCGAACAGACGGTCGAGCGCATTCGCGAAATGGCGATCACCACAGAGATCGATCCGCAGACCGATATCATTGTTGTGAACGGTGAAGTGTCGATTTCGCTCGTCATGATTCGGTGCAGCGAAACCGCTGCTGGCTCGCTTCGCTGGAAGCTGCGCTTCGATAGTAAGCACCGACCCGACATCACCCTGGCCGTCAGGATGAATCCGGACAACCAAACTGTCCGTGACTATTACCTTCTTCCGTGGCTCGACCTTGGGCGACTGGCAACGATGCGGATGGGTGAAGAAAACGGCATCGCACTGGACGCGTATCGCACCGACAATCTCGATCCTCTGTATCACATGCTCAGGCGCCACCCAATCGGACGGGCGGCATGAGCAGCGAGATCGTCAGCATCCCGATCGAAGCAATCGAAGTCCTAAATCCGAGAGCGCGCAACAATCGCATTTTCGAAGAGCTCGTCGAAAGCATAGCGAAGGTCGGACTGAAGCGCCCGATCACCGTCCGCAGAGCGGAATCTGGCAACGGCTACGAACTCGTATGTGGGCAGGGGCGAAAGGAAGCCTTTCAGAAGCTCGGTCAATCCATGATCCCGGCAATGGTCGTCGATGCGACCCGCGAAGAATGCTTCGTCATGAGCCTGGTCGAAAACCTCGCCCGGCGCAATCTTTCACCGCTCGAACTCATCCGGGAAGTCGGGCGTCTACGCGAGCAGGGCTACACACATTCCGCGATCGGTGAAAAGATCGGTTTCAGTTCCGAATATGTGCATTCGATCGCCGGCTTGCTCGAACGGGGAGAGGAGCGCCTTCTCGATGCCGTCGAGCGCGGCATCATTCCGCACACGATCGCCACCGAGATATCCAAGGCCAACGACGAGGACGTGCAACGGGCGCTGACAGAAGCCTACGAGAACGGAAGCCTTCCGGGCGATCAGATCCTCGCCATCCGCCGTATCGTCGATGACCGCAACCTGATTGGGAAGGGCATCAAGAGTATCCGGACCGGCAAGCCGCGAACCGCCGCTCCCACCTCGGCTGCGCTGGTGCGAGCCTATCAGAAAGAGGTCGATAGGCAGCGCCAGCTGCTCAAGAAGGCAGGTCTGGCGCAAGGCCGCTTGGCGTTCATTACTTCGGCAATGGGATTACTGTTGGCCGAGGACCATTTCGTCGCGCTCCTGCGGGCCGAGGGAATGACTACGCTGCCGCAGCCAATCGCCGAACGGCTTGGACTTGCAGAGGCATGAGATGAGCGTCGCAATACGGATATCGTTCGAACAAAAGGTGCTCGATCTTCCTCTGGACAGGCTGCTGCCGTTGCGGCCCATGACGGCGCGTATCACCGGCTCGAGGAAATATGCGAGAATCGCGACCTCCATAAAAGAGATCGGCGTGATCGAGCCGCTTGCGGTGACAAAAGCGGATTCCTCGGGTCGGCATATGCTGCTTGACGGTCACCTCCGGCTCCATGCACTTAAAAAAGATGGAAAAGAGAACGCACCCTGCATCATCGCGGATGACGACGAGGCCTTCACCTACAACAAGCGGGTGAACCGGCTCGCTACCGTCCAGGAACACTACATGATCCAGCGGGCGCTCGATCGCGGCGTTCCTGCCGAAATGATTGCCGCTGCGCTCGGGATCGATGCCAAGCTGGTCCAGCGCCGGAGCAAGCTACTGGACGGCATTGCCCCAGAAGCGGTCGACATCCTGAAAGATCGCCCTGTCAATCCGCAGGTTTTCGATACGTTGCGCAGGATGAAGCCGGAGCGGCAGTTCGCAACCGCAGAACTGATGGCATCGATGAACAATTTCACCGCTACCTATGCGAAAGCCATCCTCGCAGCGACCAGACAGGAAGACCTCGCCCGGCCTGAACGGCCGAAGAAGGTAAAGGGCGTGACGCCCGAACAGATGGCGCGGATGGAACGAGAGCTGGAATCACTCAACAGGGACTTCCGCGCAGTCGAAGCAACCTTCGGTGATGATGTCCTCCATCTCGTCTTGGCATCACGCTATATTGAACGCGTTATCGCGAATGATGCGATATCGTCCTACATCGAAGGCAAGCATCCTGAAATTCTCGCCGAATTTCGCAACATCGTCGCCGCCGGCACACTTGACGCAGCGTCTTAAAGGACGCCGAGGTTGCCGCGAACGGCCATTGAATATTGCGCTGCCTTCCCCCGTGGTTCGGCATTCAACGGAACAGGCCGACGACCAGATGGATGAGAAACCACAGCATTGATAAAGCTCCTGCGCCCACCAGCGCGCCGACGAACCATACCTCGGCTCTCTGCCAGATCGAGCCTTTTCTCGCCTCGTCAGTTTGACGCTCACTCATGTAGCCCGAATACTGCACAAATGCTCACATCAGCAATGGTGATCGGAATGCCGCTCATAACTGTCACGAAGATAGGCGATGCTTGCTGCGACTGAATCACAGAATTCGGTCACACGCCGAGCAAGCATCGCCCCAAGCTAGAACGAGATATCTTCGTCGCAGAAGCGCAGATTCAGGAAATGCGACGACAAGCTTGCCGCCCCATGGCGCCGAGCAATTTCACCCCAGCTTTCCCACATGTCGATCCGCTCATGACACCAGATGTAGAAGCGATCGCGGGCATACTCGTCGGGAAAAACCATCGACCAGATAGTGCTGCGGTAAGGAATGTTGGGCCGGATATCGGGACCAACAAGCTTTACAGCAGGCTTTCCTGCCAGCTCACATCTTGAGAAGCTGTATTCGAGCGAGCGTGCGAAGGTTTCCTGTCGCGATACCAGATCTTGGACCGCCTCCTTGTCGAACCCGTGATCGAGGCCTTCGCGAGCTCTGATCCAGCGCAGGCCCAACGGCAACGGCGCATCCTTTGCCGAGCGGGTGGATGCCAAAGCAACAAGTATCGCACGCCCTTCCGGGCTGAGGGGTCCCTCAAGAGAGACACAATTATTACTCAGCTGATCGATCAGTCCCTGCGAAGAAAGCCAGAGCGCATAAAAGCGACTGCCACCCCAATCATTCGCAAAGACGTCATACGCCCTTTCTTCGATGCCGATGATCCTCCGATCGAGAATCGCGAGGACCGAGGAGAGGAATTCAAGCGCTTCATTCATGGTGGCAACATGGACCGGCGGCATACCCAGCCGGCCGACCCAGAGCGCCTCACGAACTGATGACCAGACCCTTCCGTCCTCGTCCAGAAACTCCCTTCCGTCATATTCCTCGGTGGAAATGAGCCAATATCCCCAAGGCAGACGCGGATTTCTGACACTTTCATAGGGAGACTCAGCACTCATTGCCTTCACTCCCTTCATTGGAGTGCGTGAGGCGTTTGACCGGCAAAACGATCTTCAGATCGCCGGGCGCCTCACCCACGTCTTCGATGGCAGAGAGCTGCGAAGCGAGCTTCACGACCTCGGCGTAGACGTAAGCCAGGTCCCGATAGACTTCGATCCCATCGGAGCGGTTCGCTGCAGACGCGCTCGGAATGAAGTCACCCGGATGATCGGTCGAAAAACCAAACCACCAAAGGTCAACGTGCTCGAACATGTCGCTCGTGCCGCCATGCCCGCGGGTTGCGTTGGACCGGCGCCGGTCATCGGCGGAGAGAACATGGCAGACGGAAATCATCTCCGGGACGTTGGCTTCGCAATGCCTTCCGTAATTCAGGCCCCCGTGAACGCGAATGCCCATGGCGCTCGGGACTGCATCTGCAGAAAATCCAAACAGAGCATGGTCGGGAGTTACGCCAGCATACCCGGACAGGGTGCCATTCGGTTCGCGCAGGATGATGCAGTGCCTGTCAGTCTGCTGGTCAACCCATCCAATTTTGTCAGGCTCTCCCTTCCAGGGACCTTCTCCCCTGGGATGGCGATCTCGCACCCGAAAATACTGGAGCGGTTCGATACAATCGTTGGCGATCATCAGGCGGTTAGGAGCAGCCTGCGTGAGTGCGGTCGAAGCCTTTGCGTGGCTTTTGGTCATGTTTTGTTCCTTGCGTGATTGTTGCTTAGAGAAAGCGATCTTCGTGCCCGATCTGGGAAATGAGCGGCCCCATCGCTTTCGGTCGGTTCTCTGAGGAGTAGATATTCTGAGCGAGCCAGGTCTCTTCAGCGATGCACCGGTCCTCAAAGATCTCGCGCTGCCAAACACGCTTAACCTGGTTCCACCGATAGCCCCTCGCCTTGAGGATGCCCTTTGCTTCGAATTCCGCGCCCACGGCTTCTACGAGGAGGCGAGGACGCCGAACATTCTCGACGAGTTCCGTGAGGATAGTCCGATTATCCAGAGCGGGGTGCCGCAGCAGAGTGATCGCGGCATCGACGTCCGCCAGCGCGCGATGGCCATCAAAGAACCAACCGGCCTGAGCACACAGCCAGCCCAATGCCCGACCTTCGAAGCCGTTGTGGGCCCAGTCGATATCGACGCAGCTGCACCCCCAGACCATGTCAGCGATCGGCGTAATCCGCTTGGCGAGGAACGGCTTGTCGAACGCCGCGAAGTGAGCGATCAGCAAATCGCTGCCGCCCAAGAGGCTCAGCACCTCGTCCTCGTCGATACGCTGGTCTTTGACATGGTCGTCGGTCAGACCAGTCAGCCGAGTGACTTCCGCAGGGATCGGGCAGCCAGGATCTTCCCGCCAGACATGAGCCGGCTCGATATTCGTCACGATGCCGTCACCATCAAAGTGAATGCGCCTCAGGGCAAACTCGATGATGGAATCGGATTCGAGCGAGAGCCCGGTGGTCTCGACATCCACGACCGCCGCGACGGTCTGCGGAATTTCGACAACGCCTTCGCCAGTCGGACCTTCATCAAGCGCGACGCGGCGCAAGATTCTCCGGTCGAAGATCGAGCCTGTGGCACTACCGCACAGGCCATTGAGCTGGGTGCTCATAATGCTTCTCCTTCACAAGCCGCTGGAAGTTGGCGGCAAACGAAGGATGGAAGGCTCGGGAGGAAAATTTGACAGAAAGTTCAGGCAGATAAAGTGCTAAATTTGGTCGCACTAGCTTTCACCGAATTTCTATCCGTGTGAACAAGAGTTTGTAAAGCCAACATAATCCCGAGATGCAGGGGCTAGAAAATCTTCCGAGTATTCGCACTAGCTTCTGATATTCGCACTAACTTGCGAGTTTCACATCGGCGGCGCTCACCGGGTCGACTTCGACGTGCAGATCAATCCGGTCGAGCAAGGGACCGCTCACCTTGCCCTGATAATCGGCGGCGCATTTGGGCGCGCGGCTGCATGCCAGTGCGGGATCGCCCAGGTGTCCGCAACGGCAGGGGTTCATCGCTGCAACGAGCTGCACATTGGCCGGAAAGGTGACATGCGCATTGGCGCGCGCCACATCGACCTTGCCCGTCTCGAGCGGCTGACGGAGCGAATCGAGCACCGCGCGCTGGAATTCTGGCAGCTCGTCCATGAACAATATGCCCAAATGCGCGAGGCTGACCTCGCCCGGCTTCACGCGCAATCCGCCCCCGGTGAGCGCTGCCATGCTGGCCGAGTGGTGCGGCGCGCGAAAGGGCCGCGCGCGGCTGATGCGCCCGTCCTCCAGCGTGCCCGCGACCGATTGGACCATGCTGACTTCCAGCGCCTCGGCGGGCGTCAGCGGCGGGAGGATACCGGGCAGGCAGCTGGCAAGGAGGGACTTGCCCGCCCCTGGGGGACCCACCATCAGGAGATTATGCGCGCCCGCCGCGGCAATCTCTAGCGCGCGCTTGGCGGTTTCCTGACCCTTTACCTGTTTCAGGTCGGCGCTCGGCACAGGCTCGTCGACCACGCCGGGCTCGGGCGGTGGGAGCTCAACCGTGCCCTTCAGGTGATTGAGTAGGGCGATAAGGTCGGGCGCAGCGCAAACCGGCACGTCGCTGGCCCATTTTGCTTCTGCCCCTTGCGTCGCAGGGCAGATCAGCCCCAGCTCCATCTCGCTGGCGTGAATCGCCGCCAGCAGCACCCCCGGCGAAGGTGCAATGCGCGCATCGAGCGAAAGCTCGCCGACCACGATCCAGTCGCCCAGCTGCTCGGCATCGGTGACGCCCATCGCGGCCAGCACCGCCAGCGCGATCGGCAGGTCGTAATGCGATCCTTCCTTGGGCAGGTCAGCCGGCGACAGATTGATCGTAATGCGCTTGGGCGGAAGGGCC
>QFNA01000184.1 GCA_003248395.1 Citromicrobium sp. | reverse complement strand
GGCCTCTGGACACCCAAGGCGCGATCCGCTTCCCTGCCGGCACAACAGGATGGGGGCGCGGATGGAACTGGCGGAACTCAACGACAGGGGGCTGGTGCTCGTCGGCTGCGGCCGGATGGGCGGCGCGCTGCTCAAGGGCTGGCTCGCGCGCGGGCTGGCGCCCGAGGCGGTGCGGGTGATCGACCCGAACGCGCCCGCGTGGCTGGCCGAGCGCGGCGTGGCGACCGAGGGGCCGCTGCCCGACGACCCCGCGGTGCTGGTGCTGGCCGTCAAGCCGCAGATGATGGGCGGGGTGCTGAGCGAGCGCGCGGCGGCGGGGCAGGGGGACACGCTGGTGCTCTCGGTCGCCGCGGGCGTGACGCTGGCCGCCTATGAGCGGGCCTTCCCCGACGCCGCCATCGTGCGCGCCATGCCGAACACCCCTGCCGCCATCGGCCAGGGGATCAGCGCCATCGTCGGCAACGCCCGCGCCGGGGCGGCCGAGATGGCGCTGGCCGAGACGCTGATGGCGGCCGTGGGCCGGGTCGTGCGGCTGGACGACGAGGCGCAGATGGATGCCGTCACCGCCGTCTCGGGCTCCGGTCCCGCCTATGTCTTCCACCTGATCGAGGCGCTCGCCGCCGCCGGTGCGGCCGAGGGGCTGCCGCCGGCGCTGGCGCTGGAACTCGCCCGCGCGACCGTCGCCGGGGCTGGGGCGCTCGCCGTGGCCGAGGACGAGGACCCGGCGCGGCTGCGCGAGGCGGTGACCTCGCCCGGCGGCACCACCGCCGCGGGCCTCGCGCATCTGATGGACGCGGCCGACGGCCTGCCGCCGCTGATGCGGCGCACCGTCGCCGCCGCCGCCGCCCGCGGCCGCGAGCTCGGCGCATGAGCGGCGCGCCCGACGCCGGCCCCGCCGCCCCGATCGCGTGGGAGGATTTCGCCCGCGTGGACATCCGCGTCGGGACGATCCTGCGCGCCGAGCCCTTCCCCGAGGCCCGCAAGCCCGCGATCAAGCTGTGGGTGGACTTCGGCCCAGGCGTGGGCGAGCGGCGCAGCTCGGCCCAGATCACCCGCCACTACGACCCCGCCGGGCTGGTCGGGCGGCAGGTGCTGGGGGTGGTCAACTTCCCGCCTCGGCCCCGGCCAGCCGGTTCCGAACGGCGGGCGGATGTTCTGATGCGCCTGCTCGTCACCCGCCGCATGACCGCCGCGGCCGAGGCCGCCATCGCCGAAGCCTTCGACGCCACCTTCCGCGACTCGACCGTGCCGCTGACCGAGGCCGAGGCCGCCGCCGCGCTCTCGGCCCATGACGCGATCATGCCGACGCTGGGCGACCGCTTCACCGCCGCGGCCTTTGCCGCCGCCCCGCCGCGGGCCCGGGTGCTGGCGAACTTCGGCGCCGGCTACAACCATATCGACGTGGACGCCGCCCGCGCCGCCGGCGTCATCGTCACCAACACCCCCGGCGTGGTGACCGAGGCGACCGCCGACCTCGCCCTCACGCTGATCCTGATGACCGCGCGCCGCGCGGGCGAGGGCGAGCGGCTGGTCCGCGCCGGACGCTGGACCGGCTGGCACCCGACGCAGATGCTGGGGATGCACGTCACCGGCCGCACCGTCGGCATCGTCGGCATGGGCCGCATCGGCCAGGCCATCGCCCGGCGCTGCCACGCGGGCTTCGGGATGGAGGTGCTGTTCCACAACCGCTCGACCGTCGGGGGCCTGCCGTTCCCCGCGCGGCAGGTGCCGCTGGCCGAACTGCTCGGCGCCGCCGACATCGTCGTGCTGGCCGTGCCGGGCGGGGCGGCCACCCACCACCTGATCGGCGCGCCCGAGCTGGCCGCGATGCGCCCCGGCGCGATCCTGGTCAACATCGCCCGCGGCGACGTGGTGGACGAGGCGGCGCTGATCGCGGCGCTCGCGGCGGGGCGGATCGGTGGCGCCGGGCTCGACGTCTATGAGCGCGAGCCCGAGGTGCCCGAGGCGCTCACCCGGCGCGAGGACGTGGTGCTGCTGCCCCATCTCGGCACCGCCGCCGAGGCCGTCCGCACTGACATGGCGCTGCGGGCGCTGGCCAATCTGACAGCCGTGCGGGACGGCGCCGATCCGCGCGACCGGGTGGCGTGAGGCGGGAACCAACCTCCTCCCGCGACGTTGTTAGCCCAGACGCATCAACATGGAGTGTGCGACATGAACTGGGACATCATCCAGGGCAAGTGGGACCAGCTCAAAGGCTCGGTG
>QFNA01000183.1 GCA_003248395.1 Citromicrobium sp. | reverse complement strand
CATGCGACGAGTCAGGGGGCCGTGGGGTCAATCGGCGGGGTGCCAGGGCCGAGATTGCCCCCCTCACCCCAGCCGGTCGGGCAGCGGCATCCCGCGCAGTGCCTCGGCGGTGGGCAGGGGGCGCTTGCCCTGGCGTTGCAGTTCGAGCACCTCGACGGCACCCGCGCCGCAGGCGACCACGAGGGGGCCGAGCACCGCGCCCGGTTCCCCTTCGCCCGGCACCACGCGGGCGCGCAGCAGCTTCACCCGCTCGCCGGCCACCTCGCACCAGGCGCCGGGGAAGGGCGAGAGGCCGCGGATCAGGCGGTCCACCTCGGCCGCCGGGCGGGTCCAGTCGATCCGCGCCTCGGCCTTGTCGATCTTGGCGGCGTAGGTCACGCCGTCATCGGGCTGCGGCACGGCGTCGAGCGGCAGGCGGTCCAGCACCTCGGCGATCAGCGCAGCGCCCATGTCCGCCAGCCGGTCGTGCAGGTCGCCTGTGGTGTCCTCGGGGCCGATCGGGGTGCGTGCCTCGGCCAGCACCGGGCCGGTGTCGAGCCCGGCCTCCATCTGCATGATCGCCACGCCCGTCTCGGCATCCCCGGCCATCACCGCCCGGTGGATCGGCGCCGCGCCGCGCCAGCGCGGCAGGATCGAGGCGTGGATGTTGAGACAGCCGAGCCGCGGCGCGTCCAGCACCGGCTGCGGCAGGATCAGCCCGTAGGCCACCACCACCGCCACATCGGCCCCGAGCGCGGCGAAATCCGCCTGATCCTCGGGCGCCTTGAGCCGCGCCGGCGTGCGGACCGGCAGGCCCATCGCCTCGGCCGCCGCCTGCACCGGCGAGGGGCGCGGCTTCTGCCCGCGCCCGGCGGCGCGCGGCGGCTGGGTATAGACGCACACGACATCGTGCCGCGCCGCCACCGCCTCAAGCGCCGGGACCGAGAAGCCCGGCGTGCCCATGAAGATCACCCGCATCGCAGCCCCTCCTTCTGGCCCAAATACCCAAATCCGGCCGCCCCGCCCGCGCAGCGCTCGCCGCAGGCGCGGGCCGCGCTCAGCACATCCCCTCGGGCAGCCGGTCGGCCAGATAGGCCGCCGCGCCCCGCCCGTGCTCGCTGCCGCCGCCCGCGTCGCCGTCCATCATCGCCGCGATCCACGCCGCGCGCTCATGGACGATCACCGCCAGCTCCCACACGCAGGCGACCAGCGGCCGCGGCGCGACCGGCAGGAACGGGCCGCCCGCCGCGGTCCCGGCAAACAGCCGCTGCGCCAGCGCGTCGCCGTTCACCCACCAGTCGACCAAGAGCCAGTCGGC
>QFNA01000182.1 GCA_003248395.1 Citromicrobium sp. | reverse complement strand
TCATGGCTTCCTGTTCGATGGTGAGGGTTGGCGGCTATCGCCGCTTTACGATGTAGTGCCGAAACCGCAGCTGGGACTGGAGCGACGGCTCGTCCTCGGCGTGGGGCCGGAAGGCCGCAATGCAACGATCGAGAATGCTCTCGCCGGTGCCGCGGTCTTCGACCTCAGCCATGATGACGCGAAAGCAATCGCCGAAAACATGAGCAGAACCGTAGCGACACGGTGGGAACAGCTGTTCACGGAGGCTGGGATAAGCGCGGCTGACCGCAAGCGTTTCGCAACCTGCTTCCGATTGGCAGCGCCTGCATCATGATCGCAATCGCAGAAATCCGTTCATGGGGGCGCGTGCTTGTCAAATTTGACGTGGTGATTACCCGGTGATTGCTAGCCGAGAAAATGGGCATCAAAAAATGCCAATTAATGACTACATATCAGTGCATTACGATGGTATTACCACTAAGGTATGGTACTTCCGGTTCCGTCGTCGGTGATGAAAGTTATTGCAACCGAACGCGGAGGTTGCCCCGCCTGCGGAGCGACACCGCCTCTCAAATTGGCGTATTGGGGACGAGGCAAGCTGTTTTCATGCAAGAAGTGTGGAAATGTTCTGCACGTTCCGAAGGCGAAAAAGCGCTTGGTGCTAAGCGGTACCGTTCTGTTCCTGGCCATGGCGCAATCCGCGCCTTGGTGGCTATTGGCGATTATTCTTGTTCTGGTCGGGATATTGGAATTTCTGCTGATGAGAGTCCAGCTGATTGATCTAGAAAGTCTGACGGAACAGGACCCGGGGAAACCCATTGATGACGAGTAATCCAGTCCGGAGCCACCGCTTGATCACCAGCACCAATCCCGCGACGGGCGAGACGATCGCCCAATACGAAACGCTCGACCAGAACGGCATCGACGCCAAGCTGGAAACCGCAGCGCGCACCTACCGCGATTGGCGCAGCACTTCGCTGGACGAACGCACGAAGGTGCTGGCCGCACTCGGCGACCTTTACAAAACGAACAAGGAAGACCTTGCCCGTCTCGCCGTGACCGAGATGGGCAAGCCGATCAAACAGGCGCGGGCCGAAGTCGAGAAATGCGCCAGCCTGCTGCACTATTACGCCGAACACGGGCCGCCGATGCTCGATTCCAGATTCTGGGACCTGTCCGATGGCGGGCGCGCCGAAGGGCGTTGGCTGCCGCAGGGACCAGTCCTGGCGGTCATGCCGTGGAACTTTCCCTACTGGCAGGTCATCCGTTTCCTCGCGCCAACGATCCTTGCCGGCAATGTGGGCGTGTTGAAGCACGCG
>QFNA01000181.1 GCA_003248395.1 Citromicrobium sp. | reverse complement strand
TGGGCTGTGTCAAGGAATGTGGACAGTCCCTACGAGTTTTCCTTCTCTGCTCAGGCCGCCTGGACGAGGTCTTCAGCGGCGCCGTGGTGATCGTTCCAAGCTTGTACCGGTGTCCGGTAGCTCAGCGCTGAGTGGCGCCGACGGCGGTTGTAGAACACCTCGATGTACTCAGCCACCGCCAGCCGGGCTCGACCGCGGGTCTCGAAGACTTGCTGGTAGTACATCTCGTTCTTCACAGTGGCGAAGAACGATTCGGCCGCCGCGTTGTCCCAGCACACCCCTGTCCGACCCATCGACTGGAAAACCCCGTTCTCACTGCAATAACGGGTGAACTCATCCGAGGTGTACTGCGATCCATGGTCGGAATGGAAAATCGCTCCTGCCGTGGCTCCGCCTTGCGTGCGCGCCATCTCAAGAGCATCGACGACCAGGCTGGCGCGCATGCGCTCGGCGATCTGCCAGCCGATGACCATGCGCGTAGCCAAATCGATCACCGTGGCCAGATACAACCAGCCTTGGCCGGTGCGCAGGTAGGTGATGTCGCCGACCAGCGCCTGCCCCGGCGCATAAGAGTCCGGGTCGAAGTCGCGTTCCAGCCGATCGGTGAAAACCTGGGCCTGCTCATCGACGACGGTAGTGCGCTTGTAGGCGCGCTTCTGGATCGCAGCCAGCCCCAGTTCGCGCATCAGATCGGCCACCAGTCCCACAGAGCAGGGGAACTCGTTGTCGTTGAGCTCGGCCGCGATCCGCCGGCATCCCGCAGTCCCGCGCTGCTGTGCGAAGACCCGTACGATCTCGCTCTTCAGCGCCTCGCGACGCGCCTGCGTCGCCGTGAGGGTCCCGACTCGAGCCCGCCACGCGTAGAACGACGACCGGGCCACGCCCAGCTTCTGACACATCCAGCTGATCGGATAGTTTCCCTTCTCCGCCTCGATCAGGGCTGACTTCTCATTCAGTCCTGCTCCCTGGCGAAGAAGGCCGCGGCTTTTTTTAAGAACTCGTTCTCCATCCGCAGCCGCCGGACCTCGTCTTCCAACTCAGCCAGCCGAGCGTGATCGGCCGGCTTCAACTCTTGAACCGGTTCCGGGTTGTCCTGCCGGTAACGCTTGACCCAATTGCCCAAAGTCCCCGGATTGACCTGCAGCTCGCCGGCCACCTCGACGATCGGCCGATCGTTCTGCACGACCAGCTGGACCGCCTCAGCCTTGAACTGCGGGCTGAACTTCCGCCGTGATGCACTTGCCATGCTCTTGATCCTCTCCCATCAAGAGGAACTGTCCAAGAACCTTGATACACCCCA
>QFNA01000180.1 GCA_003248395.1 Citromicrobium sp. | reverse complement strand
CGGCCTCGCCGTCGATGAACACCTTCGTCGCCATGTGTGGCCCCCTTTCGTGCCGTCCCGATGTGGCCCAGCCGGTCAGCCCGCGCAAGTGGGCGCGACAAAGACGAAATGCCGGTCGCGCGCGTTGTCGAGGCTGAAGCCCGCCCCGCGCCCGGGCACCGCGTCGAGCGTCAGCGGCACGTCGGCCCACGCCGCCGCCTGCGCCCCGCCGGTCCAGAACCCGGCGCCCCCGACCGTGCCCAGCCGCACGTCATGCGCGCCCAGCCGGAAGGCGCCCTCGGGATAGACCATCGGCGCGGTTCCGTCGCAGCAGCCGCCGGACAGGTGAAACATCACCGGCCCGTGCTCGGCCTCGATCTCGGCCAGCAGCGCCAGCGCCGCGGGGGTCGCCGTGACCCCGCTCACGACGCCAGCCGCGCTTCGAGGAAGTCGAGCACCCGCACCTCCTCGGGGCGCAGCCCGCCCTCGTCCAGCTCCTCCGCGATCTCCTCGCGGATCTCGAGCTTCAGGTCGGCGTCGAGGTAGCTGTCGATCACCGTCGGGTGGACATAGCACTTGCGGCAGATGGTGGGGGTGTTGCCCAGCCGGGCGGCCACCTGCTCGATCGCCTCGCGGACATTGCGCTTGGCGGCGGCGGCGCTATCGACGGCCTCGTACTCGGCCAGCGCCAGCGCGGCGAGCACCGTCCCGGTCCAGGTGCGGAAGTCCTTGGCGGTGATCCCCTCGCCGGTGATCTCGCGCAGGTAGGCGTTGACGTCGCCCGAGGTCACCTCGCGCTGCGCGCCCGTGTCGTCGAGATACTGAAACAGGTGCTGGCCCGGCAGCTCCTGGCTCTGCTGCACGATCCGCGCCACGCGCCGGTCGCGCAGGCCCAGGTCCCAGGTCTTGCCCGACTTGCCCTTGAAGCGGAACCGCACCTCGGTCCCCTCGACCTTGACGTGGCGGTCGCGCAGCGTGGTCAGCCCGTGCGACTTGTTCTGCTTCACATAGTCGGCGTTGCCGACCCGGATCATCGTCGCCTCGAGCAGATGGACGACGGTCGCCAGCACCTTCTCGCGCCCCATCCCGCGGCGGGCCATGTCCGCGTCCACCCGCGCCCTGAGGCCCGGCAGCACGCGGGCGAAGGCCAGCATCCGGTCATACTTGGCGCTGTCGCGGACCTCGCGGAAGCGGGGGTGATAGCGGTACTGCTTGCGCCCCTTGGCATCGCGCCCGGTGGCCTGGATGTGCCCCTCGGGGTCGGCGCAGATCCAGACGTCGGCATAGGCGGGCGGAATGGCCAGCGACCTGATCCGCGCCAGCTCG
>QFNA01000179.1 GCA_003248395.1 Citromicrobium sp. | reverse complement strand
GCGTGCGGGCAGCGGCGGCAGCAGCGCGGCGTGGCGGGCGCGCAGCCCGGCGTCGGCGCCGAGCGCGGCGGTCGGGTCGTCGTCGCGGCGCAGGCGCCGGGCCTCGGCGGTGGCGGCGGCGATGATCGGGGGGACCCGCCGCTCTTCCGGCGTGACCAAGAGGCCGGCCATCCGCGCCCAGCGTCCGAACACCGGCGAGGCCGTCCAGCGCGAGATGGCCGGCGCGAGGATCAGCCCCGCGAGGATCGGCGACAGCCAGATGAGTTGGCCGGGCGACAGCATCGCCACCACGATCAGGATCGCCAGCCCCGAGGCGACGTGGATGCCATGCCGCCTGCCCTTGCGGACCTGGCTTTCCCAGCCCGAGTTGCGGCCCGAGAGGATCTCGGCGATCTGGCGGGTCTGGATCAGCATCTGGACCGGGGCGATCAGCGCCGAGAGCAGGATCTCGAACAGCGCCGAGGCGAGGGTCCGCGACCGCCCCCCCGCGTTGGCGGCCAGCGGCCGCCGCCAGGCCCGGCCGACGGCCACGAACTTGGGCAGCAGCAGCAGCGCCATCGCGGCCGCGAAGAGCCACGTCATGCGGACGGAATCGAAGGTCGGCCAGTCGGGGAAAAGCTGGTAGGTGCGCGGGAAATACTCGGGCCGCGACAGGATCACCTTGGCGGTCAGCGCCAGTCCGACGAGGATCATGGCAAGCCAGATCGGGCTCATCAGGAACCCGAGGATGCCGACGGTGAAATGCACCCGGCTGATGGCCGAGAACCCCCGCGCCCCGATCAACCGCAGGTGCTGAAGGTTGCCCTGCGCCCAGCGCCGCTCGCGCACCGCCATGTCGAGCAGCGTCGGCGGGCTGCCCTCGTAGCTCGCGCGCAGGTCCCAGTCGAGCCGCACCTTCCAGCCCGCGCGCCGCAAGAGCGCGGCCTCGACGAAGTCGTGCGAGAGGATGGTGCCGCCGAACGGCGGCTCGCCCGGCAGCTCGGGCAGGCCGCAGCAGGCGGCGAAGGCGGGGACGCGGATCATCGCGTTGTGGCCCCAGAAATTGCCGTTGTCGCCCGACCAGGCGGCGACGCCGCGGGCGATGGGAGGGCCGTAGACCCGGCCGGCGAACTGGATCACCCGGGCGAAGAGCGTCTGCCCGCCGACCAGCATCGGGATCGTCTGGATCAGCGCCAGCGCCGGATCGGCGGCCATCCGGGCGCTCATCTCGGCCACCACCCCGCCCGACACCACGCTGTCGGCGTCCAGCACCACCATCTGGTCGTAGCGCCCGCCCCAGCGGCGGACGAACTCGGCGATGTTGCCGGCCTTGCGCCCGGTGTTGTCGGTGCGGCGGCGGTACCAGACCGGCAGCGGGCAGGTCTCGCGCAGGGTGGCGACGGCAAGCGTCTCGGCGGCGAAGAACGCGGGGTCGCGGCTGTCCGAGAGGATGAAGATCTCGGCCCGCCCGGCGAGGCCCGCGGCGGCCATTTCCTCGGCCAGCGCGCCGAGCAGGCCGAGGCTTTCGGCGGGGTCCTCGTGATAGACCGGCATCACCACGGCGACACGGGCGGTGCCGGGGTCGGCGGGGGTGGCGGGGGCGCGGGCGACGAGGCCCGCGAGCATCGAGCAGAAGCTGAACCCGACCCAGCCGAAGGTCAGGGTGAAGAACCCGAGC
>QFNA01000115.1 GCA_003248395.1 Citromicrobium sp. | reverse complement strand
CTGCCACAGGATAAAGGCATATTCTTCGGCCACCTCATAGATCGACGCGAAGCGGCCCGACTTGCCCCCATGGCCCGCACCCATATTGGTCTTGAGCAGCAATTCGTTGTCATCGGTCTTCATGTCGCGCAACCGGGCGACCCATTTGGCCGGTTCCCAATAGGTAACACGCGGATCGTTGAGACCCGCGGTGACGAGCAACGGCGGATAGTCCTGCGCCGCGACCTGATCGTAGGGCGAGTAGCTGAGGATATATGCGAAGGCCTGCTTGCTTTCGATCGGATTGCCCCATTCGGGCCATTCGCCCGGCGTCAGCGGCAGATCCTTGTCGAGCATGGTCGAAAGCACATCGACGAATGGCACATGCGCCACCACGGCACCCCAGAGATCGGGGTTGGTGTTGAGCACAACGCCCATCAGCTCGCCCCCCGCGCTGCCGCCGCTGGCGGTGATCTGCCCCTGCTGCGTATAGCCTTTCGCGATCAGGCCCTCCGCCACATCGACGAAATCGTTGAAGGTGTTGGTGCGTTCGTTGAGCTTGCCCTGCAGATACCATTTGCGGCCGAGATCATCGCCGCCGCGGATGTGCGCAATGGCATAGGCGAAACCGCGATCCACCAGGCTGAGCCGCGTGGTGGAGAAGCCCGGCGGCACGGCATAGCCATAGGCGCCATAGGCATAGAGATGGAGCGGCCCGCCCGGTTCGCGGTCAGCGCGGCTGATGATGCTGACAGGGACCATCGTGCCGTCGCGCGCCTCCATCTCGATCCGTTCGACGCGATATTGCCCGGCATCGTAACCGCTGGGAATTTCCTGCTGCTTGAGCAGTTCGAGTTCGCCGCTGGCGACGTGATAGTCATAGACCGTATCGGGGGTGACCATGCTTTCATAAGCAAGGCGCAGGCGGTCGACATCGTATTCGGGATTGTTGGAAAGGCCGGTCGAGAAGCTGGCTTCGGTAAAGGCCACCGGCTTGACCAGATGGGGATCGGCATAGCTGCGCAGCTGGATCTGGTCGAGCCCGCGCAGGCGGCCTTCGGTGACGTAGAAATCCTTGAACAGCGAGAAACCGGAGAGGTAGAATTCGTCCGACCCGGCGATCAGTGTGGTCCATTCACCGGGGTTTTCCATCGTCGCAGTGGCGAGCCGGAAATTGACATGGTCGTCATTGGTATGGACGTAAATCACCCCGTCGCGGACATCGACGTCGTATTCCACGCCCCTGCGGCGCGGCGCGACGAGGATCTGTTCGCCGGTCGGATCGTCGGCGCGCACCAGCCGCACTTCGCTGGTTTCGTTGTCGCCGGTGGCGATGACCAGCCAGTCTTCCTGCGCGGTGAGGCCGGTACCGACGCTGAAGCCTTCTTCCTGCGTTTCGCGGTAGAGTTCGACATCATCGGCCACCGGCGTGCCCAACACGTGCAGTGTCGCATCATGCGTGCGCCATTCCTCGGTCGAGAGGCCATAGACGATGGCCCTGCCGTCCATCACCCAGGTCGGGCCCGAACGGGTCCCGGGAATCTCTTCGGCCAGCAGTTCGCCGGTTTGCAGATCCTTGATGCGAATGGTGTAGCGTTCGGAGCCGCTGGTGTCGGTCGAGTAGGCGAGATAGCGGCCGTTCTTCGACACGGAAAACGCGCCAAGACGGAAATAGTCATGCCCTTCGGCCAGCTGGTTTTCGTCGAGCAACAGGACAGCATCGCCGCCCGCCACCGGACGGCGGTACCATTTGCGGTATTCCTGGCCGGTTTCGAATTCGGACCAATAGGTCCAGTCGCCATCCTTTTGCGGAACGGTGGATTCGTCTTCCTTGATCCGCGCCTTCATCTCTTCGAACAGCTCTTCGACGAGCGGCTTGTGCGGCGCCATGCGCGCTTCGAACCAGGCGTTTTCCGCCTTCACGTAATCGAGCACGTCGGCATCGTCGACCGTGGGATAGCCGGGATCTTTCAGCCAGTGATAGGGATCGGCGATGGTGATGCCGTGGTGGGTGTAGCTGTGGTCGCGCTTTTCGGCGACGGGCGGCGAGGTGGGTACGGTCACGGATGATCCTTCGGCAGTCTGGGCAGACAGGGGGCTGGCGAGGCCGATCGTTGCGGCCGCCAGAATTGCAGCCAGTCGCGTCATTGCCATCGTCCGTCCCCGTTCCTGCCCGTATTCACGACCCGTTTGCGGCACAAAGCTGGAAAGCGGCGCCGCGACGGTCTAAGTTGCACAGGTGACTAAGCGGCCCCCTCATGCGCCGCAAGCGCCGAGTCGCATGGACGTGCGGCAGGCCCCGACGAAAGGACATGCCAACGATGCTGATGCAGACCCACGAAGCCCGCCTCGACGCCCTGCGCACCGAACTGGAAAAGCGGGGGCTGCACGGTTTCGTGATCCCGATCAGCGACGAGCACATGAGCGAATATGTCGGGTCTTACGCGCAAAGGCTGAAATGGCTGACCGGGTTCGGCGGCAGTGCGGGCAGCGCCGCGGTACTGAAGGACAAGGCGGCGATGTTCACCGACGGCCGTTACACCGTGCAGGTGCGCGAGCAGGTCGACGGCAAGCTGTACGATTACGAGGACGTTCCCGCGACTTCGCCCGCCAAGTGGATCGCCGAGAACGCGCCCGAAGGCGCGAAGATTGGGTACGATGCCTGGCTGCACGGCATCGAATCCCATCGATGCGGTGTGGCAGGACCGGCCCGAAGCATCGCTGGCCGCAGCGGTGCCGCATGACGACGCGCTGGCTGGCCGGTCGAGCGCGGACAAGCGCGCCGAAGTGGCCGACTGGCTGAAGCGCGAAGGCTATGACGCGACTGTCATCACTGCGCTCGATTCGGTGGCCTGGCTGCTCAACATGCGCGGCACCGACGTCGACAATACGCCGGTCGCGCTGTCATATGTGCTGGCGCATGCCGACGGCACGGCCGAGCTGTTCATCGCGCCCGACAAGGTGACCCCCGCACTGACCAAGCATCTGGGCAATGCAGTACGCGTGCGCGACCGTGCCGAGTTTCAGCCGGCGCTGGGCGCGCTGAAGGGCAAGACGGTGGCGGTCGATCCAGACCATGCGGTGGCCGGCATTTTCCATGCATTGGAGCAGGGCGGGGCCACGCTGGTGCGCGACGGCGACCCGACCGTGCTGCCCAAGGCGATCAAGAATCCCGCCGAGCAGCAGGGCCACCGCGATGCACAGGCGCGCGACGGGGCGGCGGTGAGCCGGTTCCTGCGCTGGCTGGAGATCGAGGCGCCCAAGGGCGGCGTCGACGAACTGTCCGCTGCCGCCAAACTGCGCGAATTCCGCGAGGCGGGCGGGGTGCTGCGCGATGCCAGTTTCGACACGATCAGCGCGGCGGCAGGCCATGCCGCGCTGCCGCATTACAAGGTCGACGAGGACAGCAACATACCCATCCCACCGTCGAGCATTTTTCTGGTCGACTCGGGCGGCCAGTACGACGACGGCACGACCGACATCACCCGCACCGTATGGGTCGGCCCGGGCACGCCCAGCGCCGAGATGATCGAGCGCAACACGCGCGTGCTCAAAGGCCATATCCAGCTGGCGATGCAGTATTTCCCCGACCAGACGAGCGGGGGCGCGCTCGATGCGCTGGCACGGATGCACCTGTGGCAGGGCGGAGTCGATTACGGCCACGGCACGGGGCATGGCGTAGGCAGCTATCTTTCCGTCCACGAAGGGCCGCAGCGGATTTCCAAGCCGGGCGGCGCATTCCCCGGCACCGAGACCCCGTTGAGCGAGGGCATGATCCTGTCGAACGAGCCGGGTTACTACAAGCCGGGCGAATACGGCATCCGGATCGAGAACCTGGTCCTGGTCGTCGAAGCGCCGGTGAAGGGCGAAGGCAAATATCTCGGCTTCGAGACCCTGACCTACGTACCCCTCGACCGCAAGCTGGTCGACAAGGGCCTGATGACCGAGGCCGAGATCGGCTGGTGGAACGACTATCACGTGAAGGTGAAAGCGGTTCTCGCGCCGCAGATGGACGGCGAGGATCTGGCCTGGCTCGAGCGCGAGTGCGCACCGCTTTAGGCAGGCTGCGGCATCGCAGGCGCAATGCGCTTGCACTATCGAATTTGTTCCTGCAATGTTCCACCGGTCGCGAGTCGTCGATGAAGGAGATTTTGCATGATCGGTTACGTTACGCTGGGCACCAACGATCTGCCGCGCGCGGCGACGTTCTATGATGCCATTGCAGGCGAAATGGGCGTTGGACGGATGATGGATTTCGAGAACTTCATCGCCTGGGGTGCGTGGGACGGCGCGCCGGGGATTGCCGCGACCCGGCCATTCGACGGCGAGCCGGCGAGCGTGGGCAACGGCACGATGGTGGCGATCCAGGCGAAGGACCGCGACCAGGTGCAGCGGTTGTACGAACTGGCGCTGGCCAATGGCGGCCGTGACGAGGGCGAGCCGGGGCCGCGCGGCGAACCCGACGAGAACGGCATGGTGTTCTATGCCGCATATTTCCGCGATCCCGACGGCAACAAGCTCAACGCCTTCCTGATGGACAAGGCCGCCTGAGGTCGCCGCGCTGATGACCGAACCGCGCCGTCTCGCCGACAGTTTCGTCCATCTGGGTCTGGGCGCGACCGCTGTGCCGCAGCCGCCCTTTGACGGGATGGCGTGGTATGAGGCCTATGGCGAGCGGCACGGGGCGGATGGGCGCGAAGGGCGGCTAGTGAGCGAATATGGCTTCACCGAGGACTGGGACAGCTGGGAAATGCACCCGGCGGGCGACGAACTGGTGATCTGCACGGCAGGCGCGCTGGTGCTGTTCCAGGAATATCCCGACGGCCATACCGAGAAAGTGCGCATTGCGGCGGGCGAATATGCGATCAACCCGCCCGGCGTGTGGCATACAGCGGATGTCGATACGACCGGCGGGGCCGAGGCGCGGGCGATCTTCATCACTGCAGGCGAGGGCACGCAGCACCGCCCACGATAGGGCCCGCGCCGACCCGTCCGACAGCGCGGCCCGAAGGGGAGGCGCGACCGTTTCAGGCCGGATTTGCGGCGGATTTCCGTCAGCCCCTTGCGCCGGGATGAACGTGCGGCGCGCCTTGCGACAAAGCGTTACACTTTACCCCGCTTCGGGCATAATGCTGCGACATTAGGGGCCTAGAACCGGTGGCAAGAGCTGCGGCGGGTCTCCTGTTTCCTCCCCCTCCCCCCAAGGTCCCGTCGCAGCTCGCCATAACAATCCGGATACGGAGAGATCGACATGAAGACACTTACTCTCAGCATTTCCGCCGCTGCGCTCGCGCTGACCGGCGGTAGCATGGCTTTGGCGCAAACCCAGCGTGGCGCCGACGCCAATGGCGACGGCAATCTCACGCTTGCAGAAATGCAGACCAGGGCGAACGAACGTTTCGCCCATATGGACGCCAATGGCGACGGCACGATCAATGCCGCCGACCGCGCGGCGCGCAAGGCCGAGCGTTTTGCCAGGAAAGATACCAATAGCGACGGCGAGCTATCGCAGGCCGAAATGCAGGCCGCACGCGAGGCGCGCAACGAGCGGCGCGAAGAGCGGCAGGAACGCCGCGCAGCCAATCGCGAAGAGCGGCAGGCCCAGCGCTTCGCCACACTCGACGCGGACAATTCGGGCGGCATTTCGCAGGCCGAAATGGACGCGCGGCGCGATGCCCGCGGCGAACGTCGGGCGCGCGGTAATGGCGACATGCGGCGCGGCGGCAAGCGGCGCGGTGGCGGCATGAAGATGATGGGCATCGCCGATGCCAATAACGACCAGGCGATCAGCCGCGCCGAATTCGACGCGGCGCTGCAGGCGCGGTTCGCCAAGATGGACGCCAATGGCGACGGCACGGCAACCGCTACAGAGCGCAAGGCCGCGCGCGAAGCGATGCGCGCCGAACGTCGGGCGACGCGCGAAGCTGCCCGCCAGTAAGATGCTTGCCCGCACGGGCCGGCAAGCGGTAGGCGCAGCGAGACCATGACGAGCGACACCGCGCCCACCACCCTGCTGCTCGTGGACGACGAGCCCACATTGCGCGAGCCCCTGGCCGAGTATCTCACCGGCCAGGGGTTCGTCGTGCGCGAAGCCGAAAGCGCAGCAAGGGCGCGCAGCACGCTGGAAAGCGAACTCCCCGATCTCGTGCTGCTCGACATCATGATGCCGGGCGAGGACGGGCTGTCGCTGTGCCGCCATCTGGTCGAGACGCGGCAACTGCCCGTCATCCTGCTGACCGCCAAGGGCGAGGCGATGGACCGGATCATCGGGCTGGAGATCGGTGCCGACGATTACGTGACCAAGCCGTTCGAACCGCGCGAGCTGGTGGCGCGCATTCGCAGCGTGCTGCGCCGCGCCGAACGCGCGCCCGATGCGGCCGCGGGCGAGGATGCGGGCTATGCCTTCGAGGGGTGGCAGCTCGATCCGCTGAAGCGGCGGCTGACCGATCCAGAGGGCAATCTTGTGCCGATCTCGACCGCCGAGTTCCGCATGCTGCGCGCCTTCCTCGACCATCCGCGACAGGTACTCGACCGCGACCAGCTGCTCGACATGGTGCAGGGGCGCGAGGCGCATCTGTTCGACCGCGCGGTCGACAACCAGGTCAGCCGGCTGCGACGCAAGATCGAGGCCGATCGCGGCGATCCGCAATTCATCCAGACCGTGCGCGGCGGCGGCTATCGCTTCGGCGCAGACGTGACGCGGCGGGCGTGAAGCGCCTGCTGCCCCGCAGCCTGCTGGGCCAGGTAATGCTGGCGCTGGCGGCGGCGCTGCTGATCGCGCAGGCGCTTTCGGGCGTGCTGCTCTACCGGGCGGGCGAGCAGCGGCGCGAGGCCGCGCTGGTGCATTTCGCCGCGTTCCAGCTGGTGTCGGGCGAGCGGCGCGAGGACCGCCGCGAAGAGCGGCGCGAGGAGCGGCGCGAGCGCCGCGACGACGACCGGCGGGGGGAGCGTCAACGCCGCGGGCCGGAACTCAGGCGCGAGGGCGAACCGCCACCGCTGCGCCTCCCCCGCCGCCTGCGCTATGTCGAAAGCGAAGCCGCGCCGCTGTTACCCGGCGAAGCGCGCAATGCGGCGCGCGAAGCCGCGCTGGCTGCTGTGCTTGCGCGCCACGGGCTCGACGTGGCCGAGGTGATGGTGACGGAGCGCCGCCCGGCTGACGATCCGCTGGTGGCGGAAGAGTTCGACCGCTTCCCCGAAATGCGGGTGATGGCGGAGCAAGGTGGACCGGCGCTGATGGTCGCGGCGGTGAGGCAGGCGGACAGTGCGCGCTGGCAGGTGGCGCGCCTGCCGATGGGCGAGGACGATCCCATGCCGCTGGTGATGATGGCGCTGCAGACCTTCATCATGTTCGCCGTGCTGGTGGGCCTGATGTATGTCGTGTTGCGGCGGATCACCGGCCCGCTGCACGCGCTCGCCGAACGGACGCAGCGTTTTGCCGGCGCGGGCCAGATCGAACCGCCGCTCGAACCGACCGGTCCCGAGGACGTCAGCCGCCTGATCGCCGCGCATAACGCGATGCAGGCGCGGATCGGGGCGATGCTGGACGAGAAGGATGTCATGCTCGGGGCGATCGGCCACGACCTCAAGACTCCGCTGGCCGCGCTGCGCGTGCGTATCGAAAGCGTCGAAAATCCTACCGCACGCGCCAAGATGGTGGCCGGAATCGAGGATATCACGCGCACGCTCGACGAAATCCTCGCGCTGGCGCGCGTAGGCCGCGCCGATGCCCCGCCAGAACGCACCGATGTGGGCGCGCTGGCAGCGTCGGTGGTCGAGGAATTTGAGGACATGGGCGAGCCAGTAGGCCTGCTCGATTTCGAGCGGATCATCGCCCCGATTCATCTCACCTGGCTCAAGCGCGGGCTGCGTAACCTCATTTCCAATGCGCTGCGCTATGGCGGCAGCGCCGAAGTTTCCGTCCTGCACGAGGGCGGGTCGGCGGTGCTGCGCGTGGACGATGATGGCCCCGGCATCCCCGAAGATCGCATCGCCGACATGCTCGAACCGTTCACCCGCGGCGAAGCGAGCCGCAATCGCGAAACCGGGGGCGCGGGCCTGGGCCTGACGCTGGCACGCGCGGTGGCGGAACAGCATGGCGGAACGTTGGTTCTGGCCAACCGCGCTGAGGGCGGTTTGCGGGCGGAAATCAGGGTTCCGGTTTAGGGTGCTGGGGGCTGGCTTTGGCGAGCGGGCCTTCGACAGGCTCAGGCTGAGCGGATGTTGGTTTGAGTGGCTGGGGACCAAGGTTGGTGCATGGCCCGTGACAGGCTCAGACTGAGCGGGAAATCGTGTTTGCGGCTGGTCATGTGTGACCGCGAACATGGCGGCGCTCCTTGATGCTCTGTGCCTTTTCGCACCGGGCTACCACTCATCAAAACCCGCTCAGCCTGAGCCTGTCGAAGGCGCTGGCGAAACGGTGGGTGCGAGACCGTCAGCGCTGGCGGTTTTTGGCGAGAAGGGAAATCTTTTCCCAATCGCCTGCGATCAGGGCTTCTTTCTTGGCGCGGCTCCAGCCCTTGATGCGGCGTTCCGCATCGAAGGCTTCGTCGCGCGTGGGGAATTCTTCGCTCCACATGAGCGTAACCGGGAGGCGTTTGGACGTGTACCCGCCAAGCGCGCCAGAGCCATGCGCGGCCAAGCGGACTTCGAGGTCTTCTGTGTGGCCGGCATAATAGCTGCCGTCATTGCAACGCAGCAGGTAGGTGTAGAAGGCCATGGCGCGTGGTTAGCGCTGGTGCATGGCCTTCGACAAGCTCAGGCTGAGCGGGTTTTGGTGAGGGCGGCTTGACGTGGCTGGTGCGCCCGGTGCTTGCGGCTCGGATAACTCTACCAACAGCCTCTCACTACCTCCGCTCAGCCTGAGCCTGTCGAAGGCCTGCTCGCTGACGTTCGCCCCCGAGCGGCTATCGCATCAACCCGCCGATGATGTTGCGGACGAAGGCATTCAGTCCGCGATTTCTTGCCGAGAACGGTCGCCACCGCGACCGAGGTCAGCGACCCCGCCGCAGCCGTCGCAGCGGCCTTGCCGGCCGTGGACCACATGGAGGGCGTCTTGCGTGCCTGCTTGGCGACTTCCTCGCGGCCTTTCACGGCCACCTCTGCGGCGGTAGCCGCGGCGTCTGCGGCCTTGGCGGCGAGCACTTCCTCGGCGCTTTCGCGGTCGACTGCGACATCGTATTTGCCGTCGAGATCGCTGATCGAATTGACGATCTTGCGTTCTTTCTCGGTCACCGGGCCGAGGCGCGAATGCGGCGGCTTGACCAGCGTGCGCTGGACCACGGTGGGTGCGCCATCCTCGTCGAGCGTGGAGACCAGCGCCTCGCCCACCTTGAGTTCGGTAATCGCCTGTTCGACGTCGAGTTCCTCGTTGATGCGAAAGGTTTCCGCCGCCGCCTTGATCGCCCGCTTGTCGCGCGGGGTGAAGGCGCGCAGCGCGTGCTGGACGCGGTTGCCGAGCTGGCCCGCAATCCGTTCGGGAATGTCGATCGGGTTCTGCGTGACGAAGTAGACGCCCACGCCTTTCGAGCGGATCAGGCGGACGACCTGTTCGACCTTGTCTTCCAGCGCGTCGGGCGCGTCGTCGAACAGCAGGTGCGCTTCGTCGAAGAAGAAGACGAGCTTGGGCTTTTCCGGGTCGCCCACTTCGGGCAGCGTTTCGAACAGTTCGGCCAGCAACCACAGCAGGAAGGTGGCGTAAAGCTTGGGCCCGCGCATCAGCTTGTCGGCGGCAAGGATGTTGATCACGCCGCGCCCCTGCTCGTCCACCTTCAGGAAATCGTCGATTTCCAGCGCGGGTTCGCCGAAGAACATGTCTGCGCCCTGGCTTTCGAAGGCGAGCAATTGCCGCTGGATCGCGCCGACGCTGGCCTTCGACACATTGCCGTAGGTGCCCGACAGGTCGCTGGCATTTTCATGCGCGAAGGTGAGCATGGACTGCAGATCGCCCAGGTCGAGCAGCAGCAGGCCATTCTCGTCCGCATAGCGGAAGACGATGTTGAGCACGCCTTCCTGCGTGTCGTTGAGATCGAGCAGGCGCGACAGCAGCAACGGTCCCATTTCCGAAATCGTGGTGCGGATGGGGAAGCCCTTTTCGCCGTAAAGATCCCAGAACACCGCGGCATTATCGGCATAGGCGTAATCCGCCATGCCGAGTTCCTGCGCGCGCTCCTCCAGCTTGTCGGCATTCTTGAACTGCGGCGAACCGGCCATCGCAATGCCCGACAAATCGCCTTTCACATCGGCCACGAACACCGGCACGCCATTGGCGGAGAAGCTTTCGGCCAGGCCTTGCAGCGTGACCGTCTTGCCCGTGCCGGTCGCCCCGGCGATCAGCCCGTGGCGGTTCGCCTGTTCGAGCAGCAGGCGTTGGTTTTCGCCATTGCCGCCCAGTCCCAGAAAGATTTCACCCATGTCCGGCCGTGCTCCTGCTATTCCTGTCGGCAGGCGATGTGGCGCAGGGCGCGGGGCAAGGTCAAGCTATCCCTCGACAGCGGCGCGAGAGCGGTTAAATGCACAGGTCCGATGACCGAACGGCATCCCCTTGTTCTGCTTGACGATGCCCGCGAAAGCGGAGCAGCCGATGCGCTGCTGTACGAAAATCCGCGCGCGGTGTTCGTGGCGCGGCGCCCCGAAGACGTGGAGCGCGTGCTGGCAGAAGCCGATGCGGCGCGGCGCGAAGGCGGCGAACTCGCGGGCCATATCGCCTATGAAGCGGGGCTGGCGCTGGAACCGAAACTGGCGAAGCTGGCCGCACGGCGCAGTGGCGGTGCCGGGCCGCTGGTTTGGCTGGGCCTGTTCGATGCGCCCGAGCGGATTGCGGCAGACGATGTGCCGGCGTGGCTGGCAGGGCGCGCGAAGGGCATCGGATCGGTCGGCCCGCTCGATCCGCAGGTGTCGCCCGGGGGATATGCCGAGGCCTTTGCCATCTTGCAGGAAGCGATCCGGGCAGGCGATATCTACCAGGCGAACCTGACCCTCCCGCTCGCTGGCAATTTCACCGGCGACCCGCTCGGCCTTTACGCCGCGCTGCGACCGGCGGCGCAGGCGGGCTACGGCGGCGTGGTGTTCGACGGGTCGCACTGGCTGTTGAGCCTGAGCCCCGAATTGTTCGTCTCGCTGAAGGGACGCGAGGCCAAAGCCAAGCCGATGAAGGGCACGCGCCCGCGTAGCGCCGATCCCGCGCAGGACGCGGCGTTGGCGGAAGAGCTGGCGCAATCGGTCAAGGACAAGGCCGAGAACCTGATGATCGTCGACCTGATGCGCAACGACCTCGCCCGCGTGGCGGAGGCCGGAAGCGTGCGGGTGGACGAGCCCTTCGCCATCGAAAGCTATCCCACGGTGCACCAGATGGTCAGCGTAGTGCGCGGGCAATTGCGCGAGGATGCGGGCGCGATCGACCTGGTGCGCGCGCTGTTCCCCTGCGGTTCGATCACCGGCGCGCCCAAGATCCGCGCGATGGAACTGATCGACCGGGTCGAGCGCGATCCGCGCGGTCCCTATTGCGGTGCGATCGGGCGGATCGGCGCGCCCGACGAAAACGGGGGCGGCGACGCGGCGTTCAATGTGGCGATCCGCACACTGCGCCTGACAGAGATCGAGAATGGCCGCGGCAAGGCCGTGCTGGGCGTGGGCGGCGCCATCGTCGCCGACAGCGAGCCGCGCACCGAATGGCGCGAAGCCTTGCTGAAGGGGGCCTTTGCGCGGAGCAGTTCGCCCGGCCATCGCGCGGCGCAGTTCGACCTGATCGAGACGATGCGCTTTACGCCCGAAGACGGCATCCCGCTGCTGGAACTGCACCTGGAGCGGATGAAGGCGAGTGCGGCGCAGCTGGGCTTCGCCTTCGACCGGCACGATGCGCGCAACCAGTTGCATGCGCTGTGCTTTGCGCTGGAACGGGCAAGCCGCGTGCGCCTGCTCGCATCGCGCACCGGCACGATTGCGCTCGAAGCGCTCGACATGCCCGAAGCCTGGCCCGAACCGGCGCGCGTCATCGTGTTGCCGCTGCCGGTCGACCCGGGCGACTGGCGCCTGCGCCACAAGACCAGCGACCGCGGATTCTACGATGATGCCCAGCGCGTTGCGCGCCAGCACGGGGCGCAAGAAGCCATTTTCGTGCGCGAGGATGGCTTGCTGACCGAAGGCAGCGTGACCAGTATCTTCGTGCGCGGCGAGGATGGCGTGCTGTTGACCCCGCCTGCCACGCTGGGCCTCCTGCCCGGCGTGTACCGCCGTTCGCTGATCGAAAGCGGCGAGGCGCGCGAGGCGGAATTGCGGATCGAGGACCTTGCGGATGGCTTCATGCTGGGCAACGGGCTGCGCCTGATGATGAATGCGAGACTGAAAGCATGACCGATATCCCGATCGTCTTCGAAGACGGCGAAGCCCTGGTGATCGACAAGCCTGCCGGTTTGCCGGTGGACCGGCCGAAGCGTGGCGGCGCTTGTCTCGAAGACCATTTCGAACAGCTGCGTCTCGGGTTCCAGCGTGCCCCGGCGCCGGTCCACCGGCTCGACACCGATACCAGCGGCTGCCTGTTGCTGGCGCGCAATCCCAAGGCGCTGAAGCGATTCGCGAAGGCGTTCGAGGAACGGCTGGTCGAAAAACGCTATCTCGGCGTGCTTGCGGGCGTGCCGCAGGATGCACAGGGCACCGTCGAGCTGTCACTGGCCAAGATCAGCAGCGTGGGAAAGGGCTGGCGGATGATCGCCGCGAAGAAAGGCAAGCCATCGGTGACGCATTGGCGTGTGCTCGATGAAAAGGATGGGCGCGCGCTGGTGGAATTTCGCCCGGAGACCGGACGGACGCACCAGATCCGCATTCATTGCGAGGCGGGGCTGGGGCTGCCGCTGCTGGGCGACCCGGTCTATGGCACCGGCCCGGGCAAGAACGGGGGCGCGCCGCGCACCATGCTCCATGCCGCGGGACTGTTGGTTCCGCGCGAGGGCAAACTTGCCATCGAAGCGGCGGCCCCGCTGCCGCGCGATTTCGCCGCGCTCGGCTTCGACGATGGGTAGGATCGTCGACAGGGCGATGGCGATTGCGGAGGAGAAATTCGTCGCCTCCTCCGGCCCCGGCGGGC
>QFNA01000002.1 GCA_003248395.1 Citromicrobium sp. | reverse complement strand
ACGCTCGATGCAGCGATCATCCTCTCACGCGGGCCGTCTCAGGGCGTGCACGCCGTGCGGCTCGATTTCAACATGGTGCACGCGATCGCGAGCAAGGAGGTGGCGGAAAAGCTCGGCGACAGTCCAGATGTCGATCTGCTTTCGCGCCAGACCTTCCTGATCCACAATGAATTGCCCGAAAGCTTTCGAGCCTGGAAGGACGAACTCGCACTGCCCGACCTCGAGCCGGCTGCCATCGATCATTACGATTCGGGCCAGCTGATGCTGGAAGCAGCTGCGCAGGGTCTCGGCATCGCGATCATGCACGACGACCATCTCAAGCGCGCGGGCGACAGGCGGTTGACCAATCTCTACGGCGTCTCGGTGGAGAGCCCCTACAGCTATTGGTTCATTTGCAAGCCGACCGCGCTGGAAGAACGACCGGTCCGCCTGTTTCACGACTGGCTGGGGGTGGTCGATACCGGACCGCTTCGACCACATGCCGGTAATCGCGCAGCGGCTTGCCGAGATTTTCGACCAGTTGCGCCTCGATCTGCTGCCGTGCCTGCGCCGCAATGGCCTTGCGTCCGCGATGCGTCTCTGGGCTGAAAGGGGTGAGATAATGGAGCGCGACGCGAAAGCTGCCCGGGCGCGCCATGATCCGCATGGCGTTGTGGAGACCGCTTTCCTCACCGATCCAGGCAATGTCTTCCGAATTCGGGCCATAATCGATCACCACCGGCTGGACGAGCACGCCGGGCGGTGGAGGTTCGAGCACAGAAATCATGCTCGATTTGAACGGCAGCAACGAATGGCCATCGGTCACGGTACCTTCCGGAAACACCGTGACCGACCAGTTGTCGGCAAGCGCCTCGCGCAATGCATTGATCTGTTCGGCGACGCCCAAGCGATTTTCGCGTTTGACGAAAACCGTGCGGTTCAGACTGCAAAGCCAGCCGATGACGGGCACCTGGCTAAGTTCCCATTTGGCGACGAAAGCCGTGCCGCTTGCGCCAGCCATGGCCAGGATGTCGACCCAGGAGACGTGGTTCGAGATAAAGAATACGTCGCGGCGGAGCGGAATGCCGTTCACCGCCACCCGCGCTCCGATAACGCGTGCGGTGTAGCGGAGGAAAAGCATGGGGAAGGGCGAACCGTATGCAAACAGCCGATAGGCGTAATGCAGCGGAACGAAGATGATCAGCAGAAACAGTATGCCCAGCGAGCGAAGGATAAAGCGTATCCATCCGCCAAGACCGAGCGGGATTTTCTCACCCCGCGCTGCCGCAAGCCTTCGCTCGCTATAGCGCGCCAGTCGGCGTTCACTTGTCGCGTTCGAGCCGGACGCCATACAGCTCCATCCGGTGGTCGACGAGGCGATAGCCCAGTTTCTCTGCGATCTGCTTCTGGAGTGCTTCGAGTTCAGGATCGACGAATTCGACAACCTTGCCCGTTTCGACGTCGATCAGATGGTCGTGATGCGCCTCGGGCGCGGCTTCGTAGCGCGCGCGGCCATCGCCGAAGTCGTGCCGGTCGAGAATGCCGGCCTCTTCGAACAGGCGGACTGTCCGGTACACCGTTGCGATGGAAATGCCCGGATCGATCTCGTTCGCGCGTTGGTGGACGAGTTCCACGTCAGGGTGGTCGTCGCTTTCGGAAAGGACGCGTGCGATCACGCGGCGCTGTTCTGTGATGCGCAAGCCCTTGTCGGCGCACAATTGCTCAAGATCGATGGGTTGGTGCAAGTCGGCTCCCCATTTGAAAACGCCCCTGACACTTAGAGTGCAGGGGCGCTATTCTCAAGTCGGCAGTCCGCTCAGGACGATTTCTTGCGTCCGCGCTTCTGACCAGGCTTGCGGCCGAGGCCGATTTTCTTCGCCAGATCGCGCCGCGTATCGGCGTAATCGGGTGCAACCATGGGATAATCGACCGGCAATTCCCAGCGTGCACGATATTCTTCCGGCGACATATCGTGTTCGGTCGACAAATGGCGCTTGAGCATCTTCATCTTCTTGCCGCAATCGAGACAGACGATGTGATCTTTCTTTACTGAAGCACGCACCGAAACCGCAGGGTCGGGCCGCGGCTCGTCTTGCTCGCCAGCGAGATCCAGGCCGGCAAGTGCCGAATAAACGTTTTGAATCAGCACGGGAACTTCATCGACGGCGACGTTATTATTGCTGACGTGTGCCGCGACAATATCCGACGTGAGCGTAATCAGCGTTTCCGTCATGTCGGTCTCGAATTCTTCCACCATTTAATCTCCTTTTCGTGCACACATTATCGCTTCGGTGTGACGAAGTCCAACAGCATTTCGCCAATTCAGGCATTTGTCGCAAAAATACAACTTGGAAAGAGTATTAACTATCCTTCAGGCTTTTCTCGAAGGTGATCGCATCGAGATGGTCTCCCGAAAGTGTGCGATAGTAATCCTGTCTTCGGCCGATTGGTTTAAAGCCTTCGCTGCGATATAGAGTCTCCGCCGGATTGTTCGCCCGCATTTCCAGGAACAATTTATGAGCACCTCTGCCAAGAGCGAATTCTTCGAAACGGTCCAGTAGTTTTCGACCAACGCCTTTGCCGCGTTGATGAGGTGCCACACCGATCAACAACAGTTCGACCTCGTCGATGATTTGTCGCGCAAGTATGAAGCCAGCGGCCTGACTGCCTTCGACCGGCTCCTCGCCACTTCGATCGGCAAGCAGAAGAAAGGTAGTCGGCAATTCGAGCGAATCTTCGACCTGCCGGCGCGACCAGGCTTCGCGATAGTGGGGGTCGAAGGCGACATCCATGACCGCCATGATCTGATCGAGATCGGTCACTGGGCAGGAACTTTGGCGTCGGGCGGACGACCGTAGAGCGGGGTGAGATCGTCGCTGATCAGCGCGGTGGGCATGCCGCTGGCGCTCCGCGCATCGGGAAGGAGGTTGAGCGCCAGATACCTTCCAGCAGGCTGCGACTGGACAAAGCGCTCCGCCTTCGACCCTGCGACATGAGGGGACGCACCGCGCTCGGCGAGGGCTTCGGGCGACATTGATGAGGCGGGGCTTCGCGGCAAGCCTACCGCGTCGAAATCCTGCACGAACCATTCGCCATGTCCGCCGCTCATGCAAACGGTCACATCGCCTGCCCCGCCTCGACGCGCCATGGTCGCGACCAGTCCCAGCGTCGGATAGCCGCGCACTCTCGCCGACCACGCAATACCCAGCGCACGCGCGGCGGCGATGCCGATGCGAATGCCTGTGAAGCTTCCGGGCCCAAGCGAAACATGAATCTCGTCGGACCGACCGTTATCGGCCATTGCGGCGATTACCGGCACCAGCCGCTCCGCATGCCCACGCCCTAGCAATTCGTGACGGGCATCAATCAGGGCCGACCCCTCGAACAGGGCGACCGAGCAAGCTTCGGTTGCGGTCTCGATTACCAGTGTGCGCATTGCCGCCGCCCTTGCCGCAGCAAACGCAGCGCTTCAAGTCAGGCGATGATGTTGAACTTGTCGAAATTGGGCCGCGGGCTGCGCTCGAAAATCGATTTCGTATCGCCATAGCCGATCGCGCAAATGAAGTTGCTGCGATGTTTGGGATTATCGGCGAAAAAGGCCTTGTCGACCTTGTCATTGTCGAAACCCGACATCGGGCCGCAGTCGAGACCGACAGCGCGAGCGGCAAGCATCAGGTATGCACCCTGCAGCGACGAGTTGCGAAACGCGCCTTCCTTGCGCCCGTCCTCGTCTCCTTCGAACCAGCTCTTCGCATCGTTGTGCGGGAACAGCCACGGCAATTCTTCGTGGAAATCGATGTCGTAACCGATGATGGCAGTGACCGGCGCGGCCTCGACCTTGTCGTGGTTGCCCTCGGAGACGCAGTCGAGAAGCTTCTTCTTCGCCTCGTCGGACTTGACCCAGACGATGCGCGACGGCTGCATATTGGCCGACGTCGGACCCATTTTCAGCAATTCGTAGATGCCGTGAATTTGGTCGTCGGATACCGGCTTGTCGAGCCAGTCGTTATAGCTGCGTGCTTCGCGGAAAAGTTGATCGAGTGCGTCGGCCGAAAGCGTGTGGCCGTGGAATTGCTTGTTCATTGTAACTCCGGAGAATGTGCCGTTCAGGCTGCGCGGACTTCAACGACCTCGGGCACATAATGTTTCAGCAGCCCTTCGATCCCGTGCTTGAGCGTAGCTGTCGACGAAGGGCAACCCGAACAGGCGCCCTGCATCTGCAGATGAACGATGCCGTCGCGATAGCCGCGATACTGAATGTCCCCACCATCGCCTGCCACCGCTGGGCGCACGCGAGTGTCCAGCAGCTCATGAATCTGCGCAACGATGTCGGCATCTTCCTCGCGTTCTTCGACCAAAAGGTCGGTATCCTCTGCCGGGACAGCGATGCCAGCCGCCGAACCTTGTGCGAAGAGCGGTGCCTCCGATACGAAGTGATCGAGCAGAATCGACAGAACCTGCGGCTTGAGATCGGTCCACGAGACGCCGGGGGCCGCGGTCACACTGATGAAATCCGCCCCGAAGAAAACATTTACGACCTCGCCCGTGTCGAAAATTCCCTGCGCCAGCGGGCTGGCTTCTGCCGCCTCCGGCGTGGCGAACTCGCGCGAACCCTGCTGCATGACCGGGCGGCCGGGCAGGAACTTGAGGCTCGAGGGGTTTGGCGTGGTTTCGGTCTCGATAAACATGGTGTCCGATGTAGGGATGGCGGGAACCAGCGGCAAGCCGGATTGCTTATTCGGCATGTTCACTATCCCTTCATTCATCGACCACCTATAAGCCCGGCCATGAACCATTATACGCGCGCCGCCCGGCGTTTCGCGCTCATCCTTCCCGCAATGTTGCTGGCTGTCCCATCTGTACAGGCTCAGGTCGGCGAAGCCACGCAAACCCCGGTCCAGGCCGAGGCTCCTCGTCCGCAGTCGCTTCAGGCGGTTGGCGAGACCCCGTGGATTTACGAGAACAGCGACGTTCCGCGCGACGAGGAATGGCAGTTCGGCGAGCTGGAGAACGGTTTGCGCTACGGCGTGCGCAACAACGGCGTGCCGCCTAACCAGGTCTCCATCCGGGTGCGCATCGATGCTGGCTCTCTCTACGAGCGCGATAATGAGCTCGGCTATGCGCATTTGCTGGAACACCTGCTGTTTCGCGAGAGCCGCTATCTGGGCGTGTCGGAGGCAATACCGACGTGGCAAAGGCTGGGTGCGACGTTCGGCAGCGATACGAACGCCGAAACGAGTCCGACCCATACGGTCTTCAAGCTCGACCTTCCCAACATCACTGCGGCCAAGCTCGACGAGAGCATGAAGCTGCTGTCTGGCATGATCCAGGCGCCGGTGCTTTCCGATGCGAATGTGAAAACCGAGGTCCCCATTGTGCTGGCCGAGAAGCGCGAGCGCGGCGGTCCGGGCGAACGCGTGAGCGAAATGTCGATGCAGACGCTGTTCGCCGGGCAGAGGCTGGCAGAGCGGCTCACGATCGGCACCGAGGAAACGCTGAATGCGGCGGATGGGGACTCGGTCACCGATTTCTATTCGCGCTGGTATCGGCCTGAAAACACCGTGATTTCCGTGGTGGGTGATCTCGATCCGGTGCTGTTCGCTTCCGTTATCGAGAAGTATTTCAACGACTGGAGCGTGTCGGGCGAAGCACCGCAACCGCCCGAATTTGGCGACCCCGCTGCACCACAGGGTGCCGATCCGGCCAATCCGGTGGGCGAGGTGGCGACCCTTGTCGAGCCGACGCTGCCCCGCGCTTTCACCTATGGGTATTTCCGGCCATGGCGACAGGTTGACGATACGATCGTCTATAACGAGGGGCGCTTGCGCGAGCAGCTGGCGCTGCAATTGATCAACCGGCGTCTGGAAGCGCGTGCGCGTGCGGGGGGCAGCTACCTTTATGCGCAAGCAAGCGAGTCCAAGATCAGTCGCTCGACGCACGCGACGCTGATCCAGTTCGCCCCGCTGACCGACGATTGGGAAGCGGCGCTTTCCGACGTGCGGTCGGTCATAGCGGATGCGGTGACAAATCCGCCGACGGAAGAGGAAATGGCTCGCGAGCTTGCGGAGATGGAGGTGGGCTATGCCAACCTCGTCGAGCAACGCTCGGTGCTGGCCGGGTCCGGCTATGCGGACGATCTGGTCAACGCCGTAGACATCAGAGAGGCCATCGCCGCCCCTGAGACGTTCCTGATGGTGTTCAATTCCATGAAGGAAAAGGCGACGCCCGCGACCGTACTTGAGGAAACGCGCAAGCTTTTTGACGGCGAGGTGATCCGGGCGACCTATGTGACGCCGGAGAGCGGTGAAGCTAGCGAGGCGGAGATGCGCCAGGCCTTGCTCGCCCCGGTCGAAGCGGCGGACAATGCGCGATTGGCAGCGCAGACCATTTCTTTCGACGAATTGCCCCCTATAGGCCAACCCGGCGAAATCGTGTCACGCACGGCAATGCCGCTCGGAAATATCGAGCGCGTCGAGTTCGCCAACGGCGTGACGGCATTGTTGCTCGCCAACAATTACGAGCCGGGCCGGGTCGCGGTCAAAGTTCGTTTCGGAGCGGGAATGCGCGCATTTGAGCCCGATGATGCGGCCTATATCGGCTTGGGCGAAACCGCGCTGATCGGCTCAGGCCTCGGGGAATTGGGGCAGGAAGAGCTCGACCGGATTTCCACCGGGCGAAAGATGGGCTTCGATTTCTCGATCGATGACGGCACGTTCGTGTTCGACGCGCAGACCCGCAAGCAGGATTTGGCTGACCAGCTCTACCTTTTTGCCGGGAAGCTCGGCATGCCGCGATGGGACGAAAACCCGCTGATCCGCGCAAAGGCTGCCGGAAAGATCGCCTACCAGAGCTACGCGTCCAGTCCTGCGGGGGTGATCAATCGGGATCTGGAGTACCTGCTCTACAATGAAGACGGCCGCTTCCGCACTCCGTCACCGGAGATGCTCGACGCGGCCACCCCGGAAGGCTTCCGCCAGGTGTGGGAGCCCCTCTTGAAGCAAGGCCCCGTCGAGGTGCTCATCTTCGGCGACTACGACAAGGAAGAGGCGCTCAAGGCGCTTGGCGAGACATTCGGTGCCTTGCCCGAGCGCGAGCCGATCGATCCCGCGGTCCTCGCGCGCGGAATGAAGGTGGCGCCGGGCGGTGAAACCGAAGTGCGCTATCACAAGGGTGACGAGAACCAGGCTGCCGCCGTTATTGCATGGCCGACCGATGCCGGGCTCGACGGAATTCGTGTCTCGCGCCAACTCACCATCCTGACGGAAGTGTTCAACAATCGATTGCGCGATGCGATGCGTGAGCGGGCAGGGGCAAGCTATGCCCCCTCTGTCCGGCTCGACTGGCCCACCGATATCGAGAGCGGCGGGTCAATCATGGGCTTCGCGCAATTGCGTCCGCAGGATGTGCAGGCGTTCTTCACCGAGGCCGACCGGATCGCCAGGGAATTGACCGTCACACCGCCAACCGAAGACGAGCTGGCCCGTGTGACCGAGCCGCTGCGCAATTATTACGAGCGGTTTTCGAGCGGCAACATGTTCCTGCTTCTCGAAGTCCAGGGTGCAAGCCGTGATCCTCGGCGGATGGAGGCGCTGCGTGGGTTCCTCAATGACTTCTCGCAGACGACGCCTGACGCGATGCTCACTCTGGCGAAACGCTACTTCGGCGGCGCTGGCGCTTGGCGGATGGCCGTCATTCCGGAAGGCCAGCAACTGGCTACGGCTGGTTCGTCCGCCGATGCATCGGTAAGCGGGCGCTAGTCGATCACCGCAATCGCGCATTTCCGCTGGCCAAGTTTATGCTGCTTGTGCGAAAACCTCGCATCGGCTTCGATCCTGAGCCGAAATGAGTGATCGAACGGACAGGCAATGGCACGCGAATGGGCACCCGATAGCTGGCTGAATTTCGAAGCGCGGCACTTGCCGCGTTACGAGGATCAGGTCGCGCTGGCAGAGGCTACCGACGCGCTTTCGTCACACCCCCCGCTGGTTTTCGCAGGCGAAGCCCGCGCGCTGAAGCGCGAACTGGCCGACGTGTCGGCGGGCAAGGCATTTCTGCTGCAAGGCGGCGATTGCGCGGAAAGTTTTGCGGAATTCCACCCGAATAACATTCGCGATACATTTCGCGTCCTGCTGCAGATGGCGGTTGTCATGACCTTCGCCAGCAAGCAGCCCGTGGTGAAGATCGGCCGGATGGCAGGCCAGTTTGCCAAGCCGCGCAGTTCGGACACGGAAACACAGGGTGACGTGACCTTGCCGAGCTATTTCGGCGACAACGTAAACGGCATCGAATTCGATGCCGTGACGCGCACAAACGATCCGCAGCGCATGGTTCGGGCCTATTTCCAGGCGTCGAGCACGCTCAATCTCCTGCGCGCTTTTGCCGGCGGCGGATATGCCAATCTGCGTCAGGTCCACCAATGGACGCTGGATTTCATGGGCCGAAGCCCGTGGGCCGCGAAGTTTGCCGAAACTGCCGACAGGATTGGTGAAGCGCTCGACTTCATGGAAGCCTGCGGGATCGATCCGGCGACGGTGCCCCAGTTGCAGGGCACCAGTTTCTACACCAGCCATGAAGCGCTGCTCCTGCCCTACGAACAGGCGCTGACCCGGCGCGACAGCCTGACCGGCGATTGGTACGATACCAGCGCCCACATGCTTTGGATCGGCGATCGGACGCGTTTCGGTGGCAGCGCGCATGTCGAATTCGCTCGAGGTATCGGCAATCCACTGGGCATGAAGTGCGGCCCGAGCCTGGAAACTGACGTGCTGCTCGGGCTGCTCGACACGCTCAACCCGGGGCGCGAGGCCGGTCGCATCACGCTGATCAGCCGCTTCGGTCATGACAAGGTGGAGGAGGGCTTGCCGCGTCTCGTCCGTGCAGTTGAGGCGGAAGGACATCCGGTCGTCTGGAGTTGCGATCCGATGCACGGCAACGTCGTGAAATCGGATAGCGGGTACAAGACACGGCCGTTCGATCGGATCCTTCGCGAGGTTACCGGCTTCTTTGCCGTGCATCGTGCGGAAGGTACGCACCCGGGCGGTATTCACATCGAGATGACCGGTCAGGATGTGACCGAATGCGTCGGCGGTGCAGTGGCCATCACCGATGAAGCGCTCAAGGATCGGTATCACACGCATTGCGATCCGCGCCTCAATGCCGCGCAATCGCTCGAACTTGCCTTCATGATCGCCGAGACGATCGGTGCTGCGCATGATACGCAGAGGGCGGATGCCGCCTGATCAAGTGACACTCCCCAACTGCAAGACAAAATAGGAACTTTCTTTCGCGCCTTCCTTTAAGTCGGTGTGCACGTGCGCCATAAGGGGCCGTGCCGCATTATCGATGACGCCGAAGAGAGGGGGAGGCCGGGCATGACCCGATCTCACAGAAGCGAAGTTTTCACCGACCGGTCGGAGGTAGCCGAAAGATTCACGGCAGTCCGTGGCTTGAGCGAGGCACTGGCTAAGCCGCTGTCGGATGCCGATGCGACGCTCCAGTCCATGGAAGATGCTTCGCCGACGAAATGGCATCTGGCGCATACCACATGGTTCTGGGAAACCTTTCTCCTGCGCGACCATCTCGACGGATATGCGCTGTATGATGAGAAATTCCCCTTTGTCTTCAATTCCTATTACGAATGCGAGGGGGAACGCCTGGCGCGATTTTCGCGGGGCATTCTGTCGCGGCCAACGCTAGACGAAATCATTGACTGGCGAGAGCATGTGAATGCCGCAATTAGGCCTCTGCTGGAACGCGAAGACTTGCGCGCGCTGATTGAACTGGGGCTGGCGCACGAGCAGCAGCATCAGGAATTGCTACTGACAGATATCAAGCATGCTCTGTTTCAGAATCCACTGGGACCGGCCATCTGGCAAAGGGACGAGAGGGTACCCGAAGTTTCTGATCGAGATTGGTATAGCCACCCCGGTGGCATTGCACGCGTCGGACATCAGCAAGATGGTTTCGCATTCGACAACGAAGGTCCCGCTCACCGCGTCCTGCTCGAGCCTTTCGCACTCGCGTCCACACTGGTCACGAATGGCGAATGGGCGGAGTTTATCGCTGAGGGTGGCTATCGCGATCCCTCGCTATGGCTGTCCGACGGATGGGCTTGGGTGAACGACAATGCAATTAGCGCGCCGCTCTATTGGCGCGACGGCGAACATTTCACGCATGCGGGTTGGCAACCGCGCTGCGACGCAGCGCCGGTAACGCACATTTCCTATTATGAGGCCGACGCCTTTGCCACTTGGGCCGGATTTCGCCTGCCGACGGAATTCGAATGGGAGGCGATTGCCCGCGGGCAGGCCGGTGAAACAGAGGCGCATGATCCTGCAGGCGGAAACCAATTGGACCGCGCTGGTGCGCCCTCACTGATTGGCAGTGAAGGCTTATTCGGCGATACTTGGCAGTTTACCAGGTCAGCCTATCTGCCTTATCCGCGCTTCGCGCCTGCCGCCGGTGCGGTCGGCGAATATAACGGCAAGTTCATGAGCGGTCAGTTCGTGCTGAAGGGAGCCAGTTGCGCAACACCGCGTGGTCATTCGCGAGCCAGCTACCGCAATTTCTTCTATCCGCACCAGCGGTGGCAATTTACGGGCCTGCGGCTCGCAAAGGATATCTGATGGCCGATCGGGGCATAGCAATAGTCGACCGCGATGCGGCCGGCGTCGATCGGGCCTTTCGCAAGGATGTGCTCGCCGGGCTCCGCCAGCGGCAAAAAGCCGTGCCTGCCCGATGGCTTTACGACGATGCCGGATCGCAATTGTTCGAGGACATCACCGATCTCGACGAATATTACCCGACCCGCGCTGAAACCGAAATACTGTCATCGCGCAGCAATGAATTTCGCGAACTGATTGGTGAGGGCAGGGCGGTCGTAGAATTCGGTTCCGGAAGCTCGGTCAAGACGCCATTGCTGCTCGACGCGATTGCACCCGCCGCTTACGTCCCTCTCGACATCTCAGGCGATTTCCTGCGTCAGTCGGCCGAGGCATTGCGCAAGAAGTTTCCCGGCCTGCCCGTGTACCCTGTCGAGGCGGATTTCATGCGAGAGACCTCGCTGCCATCCGATGTCACCGCGCAGCCGAAACTTGGCTTTTTCCCCGGCTCGACAATCGGAAACATGGTCGCACGGACAGCCGTGGACCTGCTCCGATCGATGCGTGCCACGCTCGAGGCCGATGGCGGCGACGATCCCATGCTGTTGATCGGTATGGACCTGGTGAAGAACCGCGCAGTACTCGAAGCAGCCTATGACGATGCGAGGGGAGTCACTGCCGAATTCAATCTCAATCTTGCGCGCAGGATCAATCGCGAACTCGATGGTGATATTCCCGTCGATGCGCTGGAGCATTGCGCGATCTGGAACGACGATTTTGCGCGGATAGAAATGCACTTGCGAGCGAAGCACGAGATAACCTTTGACGTTGCGGAAGAGCGTTTTGCAATGGCCGCGGGCGAAACCATCCATACGGAGAACAGCCACAAGTTCACCCGGCGCAGCGCAAACACGCTGCTCCTCGCCGGAGGATGGACCCCGGTGAAGCGATGGACCGATGAGGAAAGGCGCTTCTCGCTGATCCTTGCAGTCGCAGCGCAGAAAAGAGATGCGCCCTGAGGCAGTTTCGGTCATCGACCGTTCGGACAAGCGTTCCTATATAGCGGCAATGGATCCTCAAGCCGCCTTTTCAGCACTCGCCGAAGTCATACGCGCAATCCCGCGATCGGGCCTGCTGGTCGGCACGTTGGCAGCACTCGCGCTCGGCTGGATTGGAGCGATCATGCTGCGCCGCAGGGTTGCGGGCGGGTGGCTCGTGCGGACCGTCAGTACCCTGGCGCTGTGCGGCATACTGCTGACTGTGTTTCTTCAACTTGCGCGCTTCGACCCGCGTCTCGACATGGTGACGGAACTCGGCATGCCCGATCAGCGGATCGTTGGCGGAGAAACGGTCGTGCCGATGTCGCCCGACGGGCATTTCTGGCTTTCCGCGCAGGTCAACGGGGTTACAACGCGCTTCCTTGTCGATACCGGCGCGACGCTCACGGCGCTTTCGGCGGATTCGGCGCAGGAAGCTGGCGTCGAGCCGAGACCGGGCGGGCTCCCGATCATGCTGGGGACAGCCAATGGGACGGTAGCGGCCGAGCTGGCCACGCTCGACAGGGTCGCATTCGGCAATATCGAGGCGGAAGGCCTCGACGCAGTGATCGCGCCCAATCTCGGCAGGACGAACGTGCTCGGCATGAACTTCCTGTCGCGGCTTGAAAGCTGGCGGGTGGAACGCGGCGACCTCATCATGGTGCCGGCTTCGGAAGAGCGCCCGGCGAACTGATATTGCGGGCATGGCGCCGGGCTGCCAGCGTCCTGTCCATGATTCGCGAACCATTCCTCGCCGTCGAGGGTATTCACAACTTCCGCGATTACGGTGGATGGCCGACCGAACATGGCGGAACGGTAAGAACCGGACTCTTGTGGCGATCGGGACAGCATGTCGAGGCAACAGACGCTGATCTGGTTGCGATCGCCGCGCTGGGCATCCGCACCGTTGTCGACCTTCGCGGCAACGCAGAGCGGACGCGCAATCCGTGCCGGCGCGTCGACGGATTCGATGGCGAGGTTGTATTCTACGACGGGGAGACGTCGTCGAGCCCACCGCACATGGATGTCGACGAGACCGTATCGACAGCGGTTTACGCGCGCGAACGGATGATGTCCGTTTACAGTCGCATGGCGCGCAATCCGGCAATGATCGAGATGTTCGCGCGATACTTTCGTGTGCTCGCCGATCGGGACGGAGCCAGCCTTGTCCATTGTTTCGCGGGCAAGGACCGAACGGGGGTCGCGGCCATGCTGGTGCTCCATGTCCTCGGGGTCAGCCGGGCCGATCAGATGGCGGAGTTCCTTCGAACGAACGAGGCGTCGTCGCTCGATGTGCTCAGGCGGCAATCGCTTCCCGGTATCGAAGAACGGCTGGGACGCACTCTCGACGAACCGGCGGTGCGCGCTCTGTTGCAGGTCGATGCAGAATATCTGGAGACGTACTGGGATCTGATCGAGAGCGATCATGGATCGCTGGACGATTTCATCGCGGGAGCACTGGGTGTGGACGACGCCATGCGTGAGCGGTTGAAAACGCGCCTCGTCGCGTGACTCTGTCCTCGTCCCTCACCATATAGCACGACCAACACGGTCAAGGACGCAAGAGAAAGATTTATGGCAACCCATCGCACGAAGATGCTCATCATCGGTTCCGGCCCCGCCGGGTACTCGGCGGCCATCTATGGCGCTCGCGCAATGATGGAACCGATCGTCGTGCAAGGCCTGCAACCTGGCGGACAATTGACGATCACCACCGATGTCGAGAACTATCCAGGCTTCGCCGATGTCATCCAGGGCCCCTGGCTGATGGAGCAGATGCAGAGCCAGGCAGAACATGTCGGTACGCGGATGATGTGGGACACCATTGTCGATGTGGATATCGCTGGCGGTTCGCCGTTCAAGGCCATCGGCGACAGCGGGGACGAGTATGTTGCCGATGTCCTGGTGATTGCTACCGGGGCGCAGGCCAAGTGGCTCGGCGTGCCGGGTGAACAGGAACTTGGCGGCAAAGGTGTGTCTGCCTGCGCCACTTGTGACGGGTTCTTTTATCGCGGCAAGAAGGTCGCAGTCATTGGCGGCGGCAATACCGCAGTCGAGGAGGCGCTTTACCTCACCAACCACTCTGACGATGTGACGCTGATCCATCGCCGCGACGAACTCCGGGCGGAGAAGATCCTGCAGGAGCGGCTGCTCAAGCATCCGAAGATCAGCGTGATCTGGAACAAGACGGTGGATAGTTTCGATGCCGGTGAGACAGGCGCTCTCGCGCACCTCAACCTGCGCGATACGCAAAATGGCGAAAGCAGCACATTCGAGGTGGACGGTGCGTTCGTTGCCATCGGCCACGCGCCTGCTACGGAGCTGTTCAAGGGCAAGCTGCCGATGGATGACGCCGGATATTTGCTGACCGAGGCCGGATCACCGAAGACCCACGTTCCGGGCGTGTTTGCGGCGGGCGATGTCACCGACCATGTGTATCGTCAGGCGGTCACAGCGGCAGGAATGGGCTGCATGGCGGCTCTCGATGCCGAACGCTTCCTTGCCGAAATCGAGATCGACTTGGACGGTCATGTTCATGCGGTCGAGGAAGCTGCGGAATAGGGTGTTTGCGGCGCGGCGAATTAGCCGCGCCTGCTTCGATTAGTGCCCGATGTCGAAGGCGAACATCGCGGCATGGACGATCAGCGCGATGAGCACCACGCTCGAAAGGGCGAAGAGCACGAACCGCACCATCACCTTGTTCGCCGTGACCTGCACAATCGAATGGATGATGCGAAGCCCGACATAGATCCAGGCGAGCAGGGCATTCATGCCGTCGCCCCAACCGACCATCGCAAGCAACAGGCAGACGGCATAGAAAACCGTCGGCTGTTCGTGAAGGTGATTGTAATTGTGAGCCTTCCACTGGACTTCGGCCGGGAGCTTTTCGTCCAGCGACTTGGCGCGCTTGGCATCGTCTGGTGCGATGCTTGCTTTCGACATGGCCGGGATGCGCGTGGCGTACATCCAGACCCACATGACCATTGTCCATGCCAGCAGCACGACGACAGGTTGCAGGATTTCGGAATTGATCATGTCTCTCTCCGTCCAGGCGGCGCGAAATCGCTAGGGTAGCTGCCACAGGGCAATTGGCCAGCACCCATTCGGACGTTGTCGACAGATGGGTGCCGCACGCGCAGTTCAGGTCCCAGAGCGGCGCATGACAAATCGCTGATAGTAGGACCACGGACCGTGTTCCGCTTCGCATTTAAGGCCAATGGTCGAGGCGATCCGGCGCACTGCTTCCTCCATCTCGACACGCGGGCAGACATGGAAGCGCGCGAGCCAATGGCGCAGGGCCGCAGCGATCGGCGCGGGCATGGTTGCGAGAGTGCCGAAATCGACCACGTGCAACGAGCCATGAGGGGCAAGCAGCCCCGATGCCTGTCGCAGCGCCGCTTCCCAATCGGGGATCATCGAGAGCGAATAGGACAGGACGACCCGGTCGAACCGGTCGCGTCCGAACAGTTCCATGGCATGGAAATCACCGGCATCGGCGCGTTGGAGCGTTACATGACCGGGCAGGCGGGATCGGGCGCTCTTGAGCATTTCGGCGGAGATATCGAGGCCGTGCAGCCTCGTGCCCGGCCATCGCCGCTGGATGGCAGCAAGATTGCGGCCCGTGCCGCAAGCGATTTCGAGCACGGTGCTTTCCGGCCGGGCGTCGAGATCGGCTATCAGCTTGTCGCGCCCGAAGAGGTAATATTTGCGGGTCAGATCGTAGACATGGCGTTGTCCGCGATAGATCGAGTCCATCAGCGCGGCATGGTCGGTGGCCTGGGCAGCGCTCATCCGGCCAGCTCGTAGAGATGCACACCGCCGTAGATCGAGGAACGGTCTTGCGCGGTGAGTTCGGCGGATCGGGCTGCGCAATAGGTCCAGCGGCCAAGCAGTTCGGGATCGAGCCTGCCCGGCAGCAGGCTAGGTTCTGCCGCAGTGCGGAACAGGACGCGCGCGCCGGGCCGGGCAGTGCGGGTTATCTGCGCCCAGAGCGCATTCAGCCGTAGGTCGTCCATCCAGTCCTGCGCATCGAGCAGCAAATAGCGGTCATGGCTCACAGCATCCGAGGCGGCGAGATAATCGACCATATTGGCATTGCGCAACTCGAGCCGACCGATGCGCTGGCGCATGAGGTCCCAATTGTCGCGCTGGAGGTATGGCGGCAGCGGTGCGGAGGCCGAGCGATCATAGGCGCGGCCGAATGCCTGCCATGCGAAGTAATTGTCGGCCACGGAGAAATCGCAAGCGAGTTTCTCGAGCCTGCGCTTGAGGACGGTCGCCATTTTCTCCTCGCCCGCCAGCGCCGTATATTGCGCTGGCGGAATACCGAGGCCGAAGAGCGACGCCGGATGGTCGGTAAGCCAGCGGACAAAGCGCCTGTCGAAGACCGGCGCAAGTTCGGTTTCGAAGATCCGGCGCTGTTCCTCCAGTGTGGGCGCGGAGAGGACGCGCGCGAGATCGATACGATAGAAGCGGGCGGCGAGGTGGGCGATGCCGATGAAGCCGCCGAGCAGGCCCTGGCGATAGATGCCGCGGGTGAAGTGGGAAATACGCTTGCGCCCGGTCAGGTCGCGGCTTTCCCAATAGTCGCGGCTTGTAGCATCGAGATGCGGGGCGATCTCATGGCGGTAGATCGCGTTGTTTTCCCTGTGATCGGCTTCGGCGAGAAAGCGCCGCAGCTGATCGTAGCCTGGCAGATGGGCGATGGCGGCCATCTTGAGCCTGCCCAAGGCCACATGCGCGCGGTTGAGATCGACGGCTATCACCTCTGCCGGGTCCGCCGTGAGATAGGACAGGGCATTGCAGCTGCCGCTGGCGATGCACATGACCCGCATGCCGGGTCCGATCTCCAGCCCCTCCATATCGACTACCGGGTCTTCCCAGATCTGGGCGTAGACCAAGCCCTTGAATGCCAGCGCGAATGCCCTGTCGAGCAGCCTGTCGCCCGTTTTCGCGTCCTTGCGGACCACCGCATCGTCGATGATCCGTTTTGCCACTACCGCCACTGGGCCGTTCCCCCGGGAAATTACAATCCGCCGTCGTCCCTAGGTCGCGTCCATGTCGCTCGTATGACGAACGCCCGAACTTCAGCCGCGCAAGGTTTCCGCATAGCTTTCTGCATCGGTATTGCCGCCGGTGAGCATGATGACGCTATCTTCGTCCAGCGGCACCTTGCCTGCCAGTGCCGCCGCGAGCGCAGCAGCGCCGCCCGGTTCTGCAACGAGGTTGAGCCTGGAAAAGGCAAATCGTTGCGCCTCGCGGACCTCTGCATCGGTCACGGTAACGCCATCCTCTGCGCGGTCCTGCAAGATGTCGAGGTTGACCTGCTTGGTCGCATCGGGTTGCAAGGCGTCGCAAATCGTCGGGGGCGGGTTCTCCCCGACGCGCACGATCTCCCCCGCCGCGATCGCCCGGCCGACCATGTCCCACCCTTCGGGTTCGACGATGTGGATGGCACTGTCCGGACAGGCGAGTGCGAGGCCAGCGGCAAGCCCGCCGCCACCGCAGCACACGACCAGCCGTGATGGTGCGCGACCGAGCTGGGCTGCGATCTCTATCCCAGCGCTGCCTTGGCCCTCGATCACCCAGGGGTCGCCGAATGCGTGGACCAGCGTTGCCCCGCGTGCCTCGACTTCGCGTGCCGCGACCTCGTCGCGATCTTCGCCGGGACGGTCATAGAGCACGATCTCTGCGCCGAGCGCGCGGGTTGCTTCGAGTTTCACATTGGGCGCATTGCGCGGCATGACGATCGCAGCGTCGATCCCGAGCCTGCGTGCCGCCCAGGCGACGCCTTGCGCGTGATTGCCGCTCGACACCGCGACCACACCGCGAGACTTTTCCCCATCGGTGAGGTTCGACAAGCGCCACCAGCCGCCACGGATCTTGAAGGCGCCCACCGGCTGAAGGCTTTCTGCCTTCACATGGCATTGCACCCCGCCGATCTCGACAGGGAGCAGCGGCGTCGGCGGCAGGATGCTCGCAAGGGATTCCGCCGCGGCGAGTACGCCTTCCCGGCTTGGGTTCGTGGCGTCGTTCATGCGATGGCGACCCTTCCAAAGTTCATTCAAAGTTCACTCGGATTCGACACTCGCGCCGCGTCGGCCGGTTTTGGCAAGAGCAATCCGCACAAGATGGAATCATGCGGACCGGAGAGCCCTAGACCCGAGCCGGGGGTGTAGGAAACCCCGCCATTGCGGATCGATTGGCGCGGCTGGCGCATTTCGCTAGGGAGCGCCCAAGATTCGAATTCGGAGAATAATCACATGTCGACAGTCCTCGTGATCGGTGCCGGCGGCGTCAGCTCGGTCTGCGTCCACAAGATGGCGATGAATCCCGATATCTTCACGAACATCCACCTCGCCAGCCGCACCAAGAGCAAGTGCGACAGTATCGCTGCTTCGGTGAAGGAACGCACCGGGGTCGACGTCAGCACGTATGAAATCGATGCCGAGGAAGTCCCCGCGATGGTAAACCTGGTCAAGAAGATCGGGCCGTCTCTGGTGGTCAACCTCGCGCTTCCCTATCAGGACCTGCCGATCATGGATGCCTGCCTGGAGGCCGGTGTCGACTACCTCGACACGGCGAATTACGAGCCGAAGGACGAGGCCAAGTTCGAATACAAATGGCAGTGGGCCTATCACGACCGGTTCAAGGATGCGGGCCTGATGGCGCTGCTGGGTTCGGGCTTCGATCCGGGCGTCACCAGCGTGTTCACGATGTGGCTGAAGAAGCACAAGCTCAAGACCATCCGCCAGCTCGACATCCTCGACTGCAATGGCGGCGATCACGGTCAGGCCTTTGCCACCAATTTCAATCCGGAAATCAACATTCGCGAAGTGACCGCGCCCGCGCGGCACTGGGAAAACGGCGAGTTCGTGGAAACGCCGGCAATGGCGAAGAAGGTCGAGTTCGACTTCGAGGCCGTCGGCCCGAAGAACATGTACATGATGTATCACGAGGAGCTGGAAAGCCTCGCCAGGTTCAACCCTGAGCTGGAGCGTGCGCGGTTCTGGATGACCTTCGGTGATGAATACATCAAGCACCTCACCGTGCTGCAGAATGTCGGCATGACGCGGATCGATCCGGTCCGTTACCAGGGCAAGGACATCATCCCGCTGCAGTTCCTCGCCGCGGTGCTCCCCAAGCCCGAAACGCTGGGCGAAACGACCAAGGGCAACACCAACATCGGCGTGATCGCGACCGGAGAAGCGCTCGACGGCCAAGGGGACGAAAACGGCGAGAAGACCTTCTACATCAACAACATTTGCTCGCATGAGGTTGCGTACGAGGAAACCGGCAACCAGGCGGTATCCTACACCACCGGCGTGCCTGCGATGATCGGATCGGCCATGATGGTCACCGGCAAGTGGTCGGGTGACGGCGTGTTCAACATGGAAGAAATGGACCCCGATCCCTTCATGGACATGCTGAACGACCATGGCCTGCCGTGGCAGGTGAAGGAGCTGGACGGGCCGGTGGACTTCTGATCCATTTTAAATCACACGAAGACACAAAGACACGAAGATGGACCGCGATGACGAGCTGGAGGCGATTGCCCGAGAGGTCGTCGATTGCGGTTTCTACCTGCACAAGGAACTGGGTCCGGGATTGCTCGAATCCACCTACGAATTGATCCTGTGCAGGATCATCGAAAGACGAGGTCTGGCGGTGCAACGGCAAGTGTGCCTGCCAATTCGGTATGATGGCGTTGTCATCGACAACGCATTCAAGATCGACTTGCTGGTAGAAGGGCGACTGGTTGTCGAGCTGAAATCGACGGAGCGAAATGCGCCGGTTCATGCCAAGCAAGTGCTGACATATTTGCGTCTGATGAAGCTGCCGCTTGGGCTATTGATGAATTTCGGACAGCCGACCTTTAAGGGTGGGTTGCAGCGCGTCGCCAATGATTATTTCGGACAGGTCGGCAGGCACTGAATTCTTCGTGCCTTCGTTCCTTCGTGTGAACTGAAACAGGAACCGAGCAATGGAAACCAAAGCGGGCGATCCAGGCGCCTTTGCCCACTTCGACCTGAACCGTGTCGATAGCCCCGCTTTCGTGGTAGATGCGGCGAAGTTGCGTGCCAATTGCCAAGTGCTCGCGGATATTCGCGATGCTGCGGAGATCAAGGTCCTTGCCGCGCTCAAGGCGTTCAGCATGTGGTCGACGGCGCCAATCATCGGCGAGTATCTCGACGGTGTGTGCACCTCGGGCCTGTGGGAGGCGCGGCTGGCGAGCGAGTTCTACGACGGCGAGATCGCAACCTATTCCGCCGCCTACAAGCCGGAGGAGCTGGAAGAGGTCTGCCGGCTTTCCGACCATGTCATCTTCAACTCGCCGGGCCAGATGGAGCGCGCGGCGCTGATCCTCGAACAGGCGCGCTCCGCGGGGCAGGATTTCGACGTGGGTCTGCGCATTAACCCGCAACATCCGACGGGCGAAGTGCCGCGCTATGACCCATCCAGCCCCGGGAGCCGGCTCGGCTTTCCGATCGACCAGCTGACGCCCGAGATCATGGAGGGTGTCGAGGGCATCCATTTCCACAATCTCTGCGAGCAGGATTTCGAGCCGCTGCACGCCACGTGGGACAAGGTGTTCGACGCGATCGAGCCGTGGTTCGGCCAGCTCAAATGGATCAATATGGGCGGCGGTCACCACATCACCCGCGCCGACTACCAGCGCGAGGAACTGGTCGAATTCCTCAAGGATGCGAAGGATGATACCGGCGCGGAAATCTATCTCGAGCCGGGCGAGGCGGTGGCGCTCGATGCGGGCATCCTCGTCGGCACGATTCTCGACACCGGCTTCAACGGCGTGCCCGTGGCGGTGGCCGACATTTCGGCGACGTGCCACATGCCCGATGTGATCGAGGCACCCTATCGCCCGGCGATGCTCGGCGAAGCGGGTGACGCGAATACGCCCGAGGTGCGGATCGGCGGACCGTCCTGCCTAGCAGGCGATATCATCGGCGATTATCGCATCCCAGGCGGAGCGGAGGTCGGCAAGCGCTTCGCATTTCTCGACCAAGCGCATTACTCGATGGTCAAGACCAACACCTTCAACGGCGTGCAGCTGCCGAGCATCTGGATGTGGGACAGCGAAACCGACCAGCTCGAACTGGTGAAGGAATTCGGGTACGAAAGCTTCCGCGACCGGCTGAGCTAGCTTCGACCCGCCGTATCGCTGGCTCGCCGCGACCCGCGCCGGACTTGCGGTTTTTTGCGCGCATATTCACTTGCGTTTCATGAATGACGACGTATATGCGCCGCTCCCGCTGCCCCAAGGACCCTTCCTAACCGCAAGGCAGCTTGTCGTTTCATGGTCCGCAAGGACTGTTTAGGGGGTCCCTTGAATTGCAGCATTTTCCCGACGCCAAGGCTGTAGTTCGGGCGCTTCGCCCGGACGAACCCGTCATCCTCAACCGCCCGCATGCCGCGGCGCGCGCTGCCCGTTTCTTCGTCGAGAAATTTCCGGGCAAGGCGCTTTATGCCGTCAAGGCGAACCCGTCGCCCGATCTCGTGCAGATCCTGTGGGAGAATGGCGTGACGCATTACGACGTCGCCTCGATCGCCGAGGTTCGCATGGTGCGCAGTGTTTTGCCCGAGGCGGTGCTGTGCTTCATGCATCCGGTGAAATCGCCCGGCGCGATCCGCGAGGCCTATTTCACCCATGGCGTAAAGACCTTCAGCCTCGATTCGAGCGAGGAGCTGGCGAAGATCGTCGAAGCGACGCGTGACGCCCAAGGCCAGGCAGCCACCGATTTGCGCCTGTGCGTGCGCCTGCGCGTATCGAGCGAATATTCCGAGCTCAGCCTTGCAAGCAAGTTCGGTTGCGACCTGACCGAGGCACCGCTGCTGCTGCAGGAAACCCGCCAGTATGCCGACTGGCTGGGCGTGTGTTTCCATGTGGGCAGCCAGGCCATGAGCCCGTTCGCCTATGTGCAGGCGCTCGACCGGACGCGCGCGGCCATTGCCGAGGCTTCGGTGGTCATCGACATGATCGACGTGGGCGGGGGATTCCCCAGCATCTATCCGGGAATGGAGCCGCCGCCGCTGGAGGACTATTTCAAGATCATCCACCAGCATTTCTACGCGCTGCCGATCGCCTACAACGCCGAGCTGTGGTGCGAGCCCGGTCGCGCGCTGTGTGCCGAATACAGCAGTGTGGTCGTGAAGGTCGAAAAGCGTCGCGGCGAGGAACTCTACATCAACGACGGCGCTTACGGTGCGCTGTTCGATGCGGCGCATGTCGACTGGAAATTCCCGGTCCGCGCGCTGGAGGACGACCTGATCAAGCCGGAGATGGATTTCGCCTTCTACGGCCCGACTTGCGACGATGCCGATTACATGCCTGGACCGTTCAGCCTGCCGGAGGATATCCAGGCGGGCGACTACATCGAAATCGGGATGCTGGGCGCCTATGGCGCGGCGATGAAGACCGATTTCAATGGCTTCGGCGCGGCTGAGCGGATCGTCGTGACCGACGAGCCGATGGCGAGCCTGTATGATGGCAGCCGCCAGCGCCCGGTTGCCGACAACGTGGTGAGCCTGCGCTGATCTGGTCGCTTTCTACCCGTGTTTGGCCCGGTGACGGTCGAGCACGGGTTTGACTCGGCCGAGCGCTTCGCCGATCAATTTCGGGAATTCCTCGGGTTCCAGCTCGCGCACCGAATTATGCGCGGTGGCGATGGTGCGCGCATCCGCCCACTCGATCCCGAGAGCGATCGCCCATTCGCGAAATTCATCTGCCGCGCTGGCGCGCGGGTCCAGGGCCTGTGCCAGTGTGGGATGGAAATCGAGCCGGCGATTCATCGGCAGGAGCGCAAGCGGTCCGCCCTTGTCGAGAAAGTTGAGCGTGTCGTCGACGTGAATCACCCCGCTCGCGCGGTGATAGGCGAGGATCGACGAGAAATGGACCGATTCGCTGTCGCAGACGAGGGGCATGCCCTCTGGCACGGAGAATGCGAAATCCGCACCGAAAGTCTGTCGTAGCGCAGCATCTTCGCAGCGTGTTTTCTGCCAGGGCAGGTCGGGGAGACGGTCGATATGGCGTGCCGTGCCATACAGTGCGGCGGACGGGAAAGCGTGATGCATCCACGCGCAGTGAAGCGTGTGGAAGGGATGCAGGTTCAGGATCGCGGCGACATTGTCGGCCGCGCCGACGATGGAGTACACCTCCTGCATGACGGGAGCGGGAAGCGTGTAGCTGTCGAGAAAGACGAAGCGGCCATTGGCGAGCCTGACCAGCGAGCACTGTGTGCCGACATCCAGCATGCCGCCAAAGCGGTGTTCGCCCTGGATACGCCAGAAATCGGTGCCGATTTGTGTGATCGTCTCGGTCATGGAATGGTTTCCCCTCTGTAGCGCAATTCGCAAGTGTGACACTGCTATCCCGTATGGAACGCGCAAGCGAAAAGGGCCACCATCGCTGGCGGCCCTTTGTCAATTCTAGATCCGGAAGATCAGCCTTCAGGCTCATCGGTCGGTTCGGGCGTCGGTTCCGGATCCGGAGCCTCTTCATGACCCGGGTCGACCGGTGCCGTTTCTGTCGTCGTGTCGTCATAGGACGGCGCGTCTGCCGGGGCAGGGTCTTCAACCGGGGGTTCGGGCGGAAGCTCGGTCGTCGTGGGGTCGGTGACAGGATCGTCCTGCGGAACCGGATCAGTGGGATCGACCGGGGTCGTCTGTTCGACTGGCGGCGTTGCCGCAGGATCGGTCGGCGGCACGTCCTGTGCCTGCGCCGATACGGCGGCAAGCGCCATGAAGGATCCGGTCGCGGCCAAAAGGATGTTCTTATTCATAGTGTTATTCTCCACCTGGTTGTTTGACGCCGGATGCCGTGAGGGGGGAGGGGGGACGACATCCGGCGTTCGAGAACAGGAATCACGACCGCCACCTTTCTGCCACATTAACGCATTTCGGTTCATCGCAGACACGCCACACCCGTTACGTGAGGCGATGAGGAATTTGCGGCGGACAGTTTGAAATTCTTGACGGAAATTACGCGAATCGGTGGGCTCAAGGCGATTCGCAGACGCGTTTCAGGTCGTCAGGGCCTGGCGCGAGGGAGGCAGGATGCGCCATCCGCCGCGGGAATGAGCCGACAATCTACGTAGGCGACTTCGGCATTGCCGGCGCGTGCGGGGAGGAAACTGAATCGCAGGCTGCGGCGTGCGTCGTCCGAAAGAGGAAGCTTGCCGGGAATTTGGGTGGCATCGTCCCATCCATAGACCTGGCAGAACCTGTCGCCGGGGCAGAGTGCGCGTGCGCGCTCGATCAGGGTTGCCGGCGAATCGCTGGCCGTTACGAGCACGAAGTGCACACCGGGCGTAGGCGATCCGCCCTCGCTCGATTCCGCCTGTGGCTCGATCGTGGAGATCGGCGCCCGGCCGACATCGGTCGGGGTGATGGTGCGTATGGCAGTCCCCGCATCGGCCAGTCGGGGTAGCAGGTCTGCGGGCCGCTCGATCGCTTCGGCGCGTTCGCGCAGGGCCATCGGATCGGGTTCGCGCCCGGCGTAGCGAGATGTCAGCGCGCGCGCCGTCCCCCAATTGCCCTTCCACCGATAGAAGATATGCGATCCGATGACCGCCACCTTGTCGAGCGATGGAGCCCAATAGGGAAAGACGTAATCGGCGTGGTAATGGGTCGCGGTGCCGACGGCTTTATGGCTGTAGCCGCCGAGCGCCTCTTCGGCGCGGCGGCGGGCCGATTCCCACATTGTCGACGAGTAGCTGCGCGAGAGCGATCCATCGCAGGTGAACGTGAATTGGCAGCCCGTCGGTCGTTGAGACCCTTCGAAGACGACGCCGCAAATGGTGCTGGCAAAGGCGGGATGGCGGGTCCGATTGAGAATGACCTGCATCACCGCCCGCTGGTCGGCATCGCCACCCCCGGCCTCCGCCATCGCAGCCAGCGCCAGACAGTCGCGGGCACGCGTGCGATCACTGCTCTTGCCGTGGAATGCGAAGGGTGTGGTTGGCAACAGCGCCCCGTCGTGCACCGGGACGGCAGCATTGCGCAGCCGAGCGTCTTGGGGATCGAGAATGGATGCGAAAGTTGCATCTTCGTCGGCGGTGGCCGGCAGAGAAACCAAGGGGATGGCCGAAACCGGCTCGACCTCCGGCTCATCGGCGACGATCGCGCGGTGTTCTTCTGGCCCGAAAATCGCCAGGGTGGCGAATGTCAGCGCGATGATCGCCAGCACACCGAAAAGCGGTGCATTGTCGCGAAATCGGTTGGTCCAGGCGCGTTGCATTGCGCCTAGTTAGGTCCTGCGCGTGGAAATCGGAAGCATGCGAGCCCGACCGGCATCCGCGGCGAAGGCGATGTCAGGCATCCACCCATTTGCGCGCCGATTCGCGCCTGTGCGGGCAGCCCGGCCAGCAGCATGGGCGTTTCTTGCCGTCGAGCACCTCCTCGCGCAGCCGCTCGCGTCGCTTTTCGCGCGTCGTTTCCTGCTTTGCGGAAATGGTCCAGCAAATCCATTCGTTGCGGGCCAGCGAGGTCAGGGCTTGCCATTTTTCTGCCAACGCATCGTCGGCGGTCAGCAGGGCCTCGATTTCAGGAGGCGTTGCAAGCCGAAAGTCGGGATTCGCAGCGGCAGCCACGCTTATGCCGCTTCGCGCAATTCCAGCTCGAGCCGATCCCAGATTTCCACGAGCGCGCCGACCAGCTGGTCCATCATCGCCTCGGTATGCGACGGGCCGGGCGTGAAGCGTAGCCGCTCCGTCCCGCGGGGAACGGTGGGGAAATTGATCGGCTGGACGTAGACGCCGTATTCGGCGAGCAGGATGTCGCTGATCTTTTTGGCGCGAACCGGATCACCGACCATCAGCGGGACGATGTGCGTCGTGCTGTCCATCACGGGCAGGCTGGCGTCGCGCATCTTTTGCTTGAGCAGCGCGGCGGCGGCCTGCTGGCTGTCGCGTTCCTCCGACGATTGCTTGAGGTGCCGGACCGCGGCGAGGACCCCGGCCACCAGCACCGGGCTGAGCGAGGTGGTGAAGATGAAACCTGGCGCATAGCTGCGAATGCAGTCGATCACGCGATTGTCGGCAGCGATATAGCCACCCATCACCCCGAATGCCTTGCCCAGCGTGCCTTCGATGATGTCGATCCGATGGGCGGCTTCGTCACGTTCGGAAATCCCGCCCCCATGATCGCCATACATGCCGACCGCGTGCACTTCGTCGATATAGGTCAGCGCGTTGTATTTTTCCGCAAGGTCACAGATTTGATGAATCGGCGCGATATCCCCATCCATCGAATAGACGCTTTCAAAGGCAATCAGCTTGGGCGTATCAGGATCTTCGGCCGCGAGCAGCTGTTCGAGATGTTCGGTATCGTTGTGACGAAACACGCGCTTCTCGCAGCCCGAATTGCGGATACCCGCAATCATGCTCGCGTGGTTGAGCTCGTCCGAGAAAATCACGCAGCCGGGCAACAGCTTGGCGAGCGTGGACAGCGTCGCATCGTTCGACACATAGCCGCTCGTGAACAGGAGTGCGCCGTCCTTGCCGTGCAATTCGGCAAGCTCGCGCTCGAGCTCGACATGCATGTGCGTGTTGCCGCCGATGTTGCGCGTGCCGCCGCTGCCCGCACCGACATCGTGGAGGGCCGCCTCCATCGCCTCGATCACCTTGGGATGCTGACCCATGGCAAGATAGTCGTTCGAACACCACACGGTGATCGGCTTGGGGCCGTTATGACCGTGGAAGCAACGCGCGTTGGGAAAGGCGCCCTTGTTGCGCATGATGTCGATGAAAACCCGGTAGCGCCCTTCCGAATGGAGGCGCCCGATCGCTTCGTCGAATATCTGGTCGTAGTTCACCCGGGAAATCCCGTCAGCGCCGCTGTGCCGCGGCCATTTTCGCGCTCGCCATAAGCAAAACGGTTGCAGTTTGCCACTGCGATCTTTGCGAGCGATTCGCAGGAATTAGAACGCTTCGAGGCGCCGGATACCTTGTCTTGCGAAGGCATTTTCGAGCTGGCGGAAATCCTCGAGCGAGCCGGTCGTGACGGCAAAGTCGGGAGCGGCGCGATCGAAGGGCTGTCCGTCGAGCAGGCTTACGACTCGCCGCGCAATACCCTCCGCGCCATCGACGAAGCGGATGTCCTGCCCCATCGCCTCGCGCAATTCGGGCAGGAGGAGCGGGAAGTGGGTGCAGGCGAGGACGACTGTGTCGATGTCAGCACCGTGCGGTTGCAGCAGCAGCCCTCTGACCGCGTCGGCCACAGCATCGACGGAAATCGCCTCACCCCGCAGTTTCGCCTCGGCGATGGGCACCAGATCGTTCGCGCCATGCCGCAACAATCGCTTTTCGCCGATGAACTGCAGTTCGAGATCATCGACATACGCCTGCCGCATGGTCGCCTCTGTCCCGAGCAGGCCGACCGTGCCGCTTTGCGACATGGCCGCGGCAGGCTTGATCGCGGGAACCGTCCCGACGATCGGGATCTCCAGAACATCGCGCACCATCCCCAAGGCGATCGTGCTGGCGGTGTTGCAGGCAATGCAGATGAGTCGCGGCTGGTAACGTTCGGCCATGCGGCCGAGCAGGCCGGCGACGCGGGCGGCAATTTCTGCCTCGCTTTTCTTGCCATAGGGTAGGCCGGCCATGTCGGCGGCGTAGATCAGCGGCGCGTCGGGCAGAATTCGGCGCAATTCGGACAGGACCGTGAACCCGCCGACACCCGAATCGAACAGGAGGATGGGAGATTTTGCGTTCAAAATGAATGTTCCTGTCTGCACCGAGCTTGTGAATTATGGATCGACAGCGGTAGAGGATTAGCGCCGAGTTCGACAAGCAAAGTCCCGCGAGGGCAGGAAAGGTGCGCATGCCGACTGAGCTGACAATCGATGTGCTGTTGGCGGCCCTGATGGGCTACGCCTCCGGTTCGATTCCGTTCGGCCTTATCCTGGCGCGCCTGGCGGGCAAGGGCGATATCCGCAAGCAGGGCAGCGGCAATATCGGCGCGACCAACGTGCTGCGGACCGGGAGCAAGTGGCTGGCGGCGGCGACGCTGCTCTGCGATCTCTTGAAAGGGCTGTTTCCCGTATTGCTTGCCTGGCGATTGTTCGGCCAGCTCGAGACGATGCCAGAGGCTGCCTTCGGGCCCGTCCCGGCGGCGGCCCTGGGTGCGGTATTGGGGCATTGCTTTCCTGTCTGGCTCGGGTTCAAGGGCGGCAAGGGCGTCGCGACCAATGCCGGCGTGTCCTTCGGCCTCGCCTGGCCTGTCGGGCTGGCCTACGCGCTCGCCTGGCTAGGTGTTCTGGCGATTTCACGGATCAGTTCGCTCGCGGGCATGAGCGCGGTCTGCATCGCGGCGATTGCGGCGGCGGTGCTCGGATATGTTCCCTTCATTCCTGTGCTTGCATTGATAGCGGTACTGATCGTGTGGCTGCATCGAGCCAATCTGCGGCGTCTTGCTGAGGGGACGGAACCAAAGATCGGTTCGAAGGGGTGAGCGATCCCAGGCATCGGGTTCTGGCGCATTTGACGCAGGAGGAGGCGTTTGCCCGCATCCGGCTGTTGCGGTCGCCCAACATCGGACCGGTCGGTTACGCCATGTTGCTGGCGCGGTTCGGCAATGCGATTGCCGCGCTGGATGCCCTACCGGATCTGGGCAAGCGCGGTGGGCGGCAATACCGCGCCGCGCCGGTCGATCGCATTGAGCGCGAAGTCGACAATGTTCGCCGCTCAGGCGCCAAGTATCTCTTTCACGATCAGCCGGAATACCCGTCATTGCTGGGACAGATGGACGGCGCGCCGCCGATCCTGTGCTGGCGTGGCGACCTGACGCTTGCCGCGCAGCCATGTGTCGCGATGGTCGGAGCGCGGAATGCCAGCGCGGCGGCGGTGAAACTGGCGCGCGATTTCGGCAAGGGCCTGGCCGAGGCGGGCTTCACCGTCGTGTCGGGCCTTGCGCGCGGGATTGACGGAGCGGCGCATGAGGGCGCTTTTCCGCGCACGATCGGCGTAATCGCCAGCGGCATCGACATCGCCTATCCGCCGCAGCATGGCGAACTGCAGGAGAGAATTGCCAGTGAAGCACTGCTGCTGGCAGAACAGCCGCCGGGTACAGAACCGCGCGGAAGCCATTTTCCCAGCCGCAACCGGATCATAGCCGGACTCGCGTCGGGCACTTTGGTCGTCGAGGCGGCGGTCAAGTCGGGCAGCCTGATAACCGCACGGCTGGCGGGGGAGGCCGGGCGCGAAGTCATGGCGATTCCCGGCAGTCCGCTCGAAGCGCGGAGCCATGGCTGCAACCATTTGATTCGTGAAGGCGCAGTCCTCGTGCAATCGCCCGAGGATGTGGCCGAGCTGCTTTCGACCTTCGACGGCGCGCCCCGTTCGACATTCCGCGAGCCTGCCGCGCAGTTTGCCTTTGCGCCGGACGAAATGGCCGATGCCGAGCCCGCCGATATCGCCAGCCTCCTTACACGGGCACCGATCGCCGTCGACGAACTGATCCGTCAATCGGGCGAGCGTGCAGCGGCAGTCCAGATGGCGCTGCTCGAAATCGAGATTGCCGGCGGACTGGAACGGCATGCCGGCGGGCGCGTAAGCCTGGCCTGACGTCTTCGCGGCCTGCGGACCATAAGCCTGACCCCAAATACCAAAAATGTCGCGTGCTTCCAATTTATGGGCCGGTGTTCCGCATACCATTTGCGCGGGTCGCGACATGGGGGATTTCGATGCGCAAGATATTCGGATTGATCGTTTTATTCGCTGTCCTCTTCGGGATGGCGACCCACCCGGTTTCCGCTGGTAAGAAAGACCGTCCGGTCGCTGCCAAGGATCGCGGCGCGATGAAGGGCGCAGGGCAAGTCGCCGTCGTTGCATTCAACGTCGGGTTCATATTCGAATCGATCGATCAGACTGCAAAGACCGGTGGCCTGATGGGTGCATTCGGCGGCACGACCAAGGCGCAAAGCGCGCTAGTCAGCGTGACGCCCGAAATGATGCAGGCCATCACCGATTCCGCCTACGCCGATTTCGTGTCAAAGCTTAAGGCGTCCGGCGTCACGGTAGCGGCGCCCGAAACTGTTTTCGCGCACGCCGACATGGCGAATGTAAAGGGCGATCGCGGGCCGATCGAGCACAAGATCCAGCTCGAAAAGAAGAGCAACGGCAAGGCGGTATTCTACAGTCCGTCAGGGTTCCCCGTGCAAATTGTTCTCCCGGGCGATTTCAAGACGTCGAAGGGCTTTGCCAGTTTCGGCAACGACATGCGGTCTGGTCGCAATGCCGGCATGATTGGCGCATTTGCCAAGAACAGCGGAATGCCGGCACTCGATGTCGTGTACCTGATCGATTTTTCCGACCAGAAGCGCCCCGGCGCCTTCAGTTTCGGGGGCAGCCTCAAGGTCAATGCGAACCTTTCCGTCGTGCCTGATTTTTCCAAGGTCACCGTGATCGGGGCGAATGGCAAGAAGAACGAACTTGTGCTCGCCCAGCCGGTCTCGGTCGATGGCGAATTCATCGAAGTTGCCGATGCAAGCACGGGACGGGAAAAGGCCGTCCAGTCGGCGGCAAATGTCGCGGGCGGACTGGCAGCAGCGGTGGGCATCGGGCTTCCGAAGTTCGGCAAGACGCGCAAGTTCGAATTCAACGCGAACCATGACAACTACCAGGCAGGGGCCATCGCGCTGGCCCATGCCGCGAACGATGTCACCGTGAGCCATCTGTCTGCCCAGCGCTGACAGGCGCTCCCCCGGGATGCTCGCGACGGGTCGCCGTCGGGGGCATCCTTCCCTATTGACGAGCCGTGGGACCAGTCCCCACTTTCGCGCGTATACGCATACGCACACGTAAGGGACTGCTTCCTCCACCATGCAACTGGTCATCGTAGAATCGCCTGCCAAGGCGAAGACAATCGAGAAATACCTCGGCAAGGACTTCAAGGTTCTGGCGAGCTACGGGCACGTTCGCGACCTGCCGCCCAAGGATGGCAGCGTGCGCCCGGACGAGGATTTCGCGATGGACTGGGAACTCTATCGGGACAAGCAGAGCCGCTTCAAGGAAATCAGCGACAACGCCAAGAAGGCCGACCGCCTCGTCCTCGCGACCGACCCCGATCGCGAAGGGGAAGCGATCAGCTGGCACGTCCGCGAACTGCTCGCCAAGCGCAAGGCGCTGCCTGAGAAGGTCGACCGCGTCACCTTCAACGCGATTACCAAGCAGGCCGTGACCGATGCGATGAAAGCCCCGCGCGCGCTCGATCAGGACCTGATCGATGCCTATCTGGCCCGCCGCGCGCTCGATTATCTCTATGGCTTCACGCTGTCGCCGGTGCTCTGGCGCCGCCTGCCCGGTGCGAAGAGCGCGGGCCGCGTCCAGTCGGTAGCGCTGCGCCTGATCGTCGACCGCGAGATCGAGATCGAGCATTTCAGGGCGGACGAATACTGGTCCGTCCTTGCCAAGCTGGAGCAGGACGGGACCGAGTTCGACGCGCGGCTGGTCAAGTTCGATGGCAAGAAGCTGCAGAAGCTGACGCTGGGTGATGAAGGCAGCGCCAAGGCCGCGAAGAAAGCGGTTGAGGATGCGCGCTTCACGGTCGAGGAAATTGAGACCAAGCCGCTGAAGCGTAGCCCCGCACCGCCGTTTACCACCTCGACCCTGCAGCAGGAAGCCGCACGCAAACTGGGCTTTTCGGCCAGCCACACGATGCGGCTCGCCCAGTCGCTCTACGAGGCGGGCAACATCACCTACATGCGTACCGATGGCGTGCAGATGGACGGCAGCGCAATCGATGCCTGCCGCAAGGCCATCGCCGATCGCTACGATGCCTATTACCTGCCCGACAAGCCGCGGTTCTATTCCACCAAGGCCAAGAATGCGCAGGAAGCCCACGAGGCGATCCGACCGACCGATTTCAGGAAGGATCGCGCGGGTTCGGGCGATGAGGCCAAGCTTTACGACCTGATCTTCAAGCGCGCGATGGCCAGCCAGATGGCCTCGGCCAATCTCGAACGCACCACGATCACCCTGCGCGACGGCACGGGCAGGCACGAGTTGCGCGCCACCGGCCAGGTCGTGAAATTCCCCGGCTATTTCGCCGTCTATCAGGAAGGCCGCGACGAGCCCTCTGAAGATGACGACGGTGGCCTGCTGCCAAACATGAGCAAGGGCGACAGCCCGCTCAAGAAAGCCGTCGAGGCCAACCAGCACTTCACCCAGCCGCCGCCGCGTTTCAGCGAGGCGAGCCTGGTGAAGCGGCTGGAAGAGCTCGGCATCGGGCGGCCTTCGACCTATGCCTCGACGCTCCAGACGCTGCGCGATCGCAATTATGTCCGGATGGAGAAAAACCGTTTCTTTGCAGAGGAATCGGGGCGTCTTCTCACGGCATTTCTCGAACGATTCTTCGAACGATACGTGTCCAAGCCCTCGGAAGTGACCGAGGTTCTGGACGAGTTCCTGTCCGACTATCTCTTCCCCGAACGCGCCGACGGCAAGGACCCGCGCCACTGCCCGCTGTGCGAAACTGAAGGCCGCGAGGGCGGGCGGCTCGCGCTGCGCGGTGGCCGCTATGGGGCCTTCGTCGCCTGTGCCAACTATCCCGAATGCACGTTTACCCGCCAGTTCGCCAAGCCCGGCAGCGAAGGCGAGGACGGTGCGGACGACGGCGTGATGGGAGAGGATCCCGAGACTGGCCTGCAGGTCGAGCGCAAGAGCGGTCGCTTTGGACCCTATGTCCAGCTGGGCGAGGGCAAGGATGCCAAGCGCGCAAGCATTCCGAAGGACCTCGACGACTTCGATCTCGAATGGGCGCTCAAACTGCTCGGCCTCCCACGCATTGTCGGTGCGCATCCGGAAACCGGCAAGGAAATCGAAGCAGCCATAGGGCGTTACGGGCCATACCTGCGCCATGACGGGAAGTACGGGAAGCTGCAGAACACCCGCGAGGTCTTCGAAGTCGGCATGAACCGGGCGGTCGATATCCTTGCCCAGGCCGCCAATCGCAAGGGCGGCGGGCGCGGCAAGGCCGAACCGATCAAGATGCTGGGCGAACATCCGACGAGCGGCGGCGACATAAAGGTCATGCCGGGTCGCTACGGCCCCTATGTGACCGACGGCACGACCAATGCCACGATCCCCAAGGATGTGAAGCCAGAGGATGTGACCGAGGCGCAGGCGATCGAACTGATCGACGCGCGCGCGGCGAAGGGACCGTCGAAAAAGAAGCGCAAGTCTCCGGCCAAGAAGAAGGCAGCCTCTAAAAAGCCCGCCGCGAAGAAGAAGGTCGCCGCCAAAAAGGACTAGTGTGGAGGCCTAGAGCAGCCAGGCGATCGGCAATTGCGAGAGCAGCCAGACCATGAAGCGACTGAAGGCTGTGGTGCCTGGCTCCTCGCCGTGGACGCGCGCCTTCTCACCGACTTCGGTCCAGGATATCTCTCCATCGTCCAGTCCCAGCCTGTAGGAATTCTGCGGCATACGGCGGTCTAGTCCTTGCGAAACAGCGCTGGCCAGTTCGGGCGCATCGATAACGAAGCCCATCTCGCAATTGAGGACCGCGCTGCGCGGATCGAAGTTGAATGAGCCGACAAACAGTTTGCGATCATCGATCACGAATGACTTGGCATGGACGCTTTCGCCGCCGCCGCTGAAGCGAGTGGCGCCGAGGCTGCTGGCTTCCTGCGCGCCGGGGGCTTGCGGTTTCGCCTCGTAGAGGAACGAGCGGCACGTCGGTCACCTGAAAACTGTTTGTAACGACTTTTGTCTCGACTCCACGCTTGGCCAGCCCGCCCAATAGCGCCTCGCCGCGACGCGTCGGCACGAAATATCCCGATACGAGATCGAAGGATTTTCGGGATTCGCCAATCAGTCCTGCGAGCCGGGTGATCATGAGGTCTTCATTCTTGACCTTGGCAAGGCCCTTGGCCGGATCGTCATAGACCAGTTCGACCTGCGACCAGATTAGCGGGCTCTCGGCTTCGCTTGCTTTCTGCAGCTTCGCCATCGCCCCTTGCGCTGCGTCACGATAGGCATCGGCCAGCGCCGAATCCGGGTATCGTGGCGCGCGATAGGCATCAATCGCATCGCCAGACGGTTTCGCAAGAATGCGTGCGGCGGGATAGACGGGCTCCGAATCCCAGTAGATCTGGAACTGTTGGCTGACTGCCGGGACGACGGCACCAACGCCCAGAGCGTCGAGATCGATGAACAGCGTGTCGTCGCTGGCCCCGAAATAAGGATCGCCCACATTGCGTCCGCCGACGACGGTTGCGACCCCATCGACGGTGAACGACTTGTTGTGCATCCTGCGATTGAGGCGGAAAAAGTCGAACAGGTAATTGGCTGGCCGAACGGCCCGGATGGTCAAAGGATTGTAAATGCGGACAGAAATGTTCGGATGCGAATTGATTGCCGTCCACATGCCATCAAGCCCAGCAGTCGGGTTGTCGTCGATCAGGATCCGCACGCGCACGCCGCGATCGGCTGCGGCGACAATCTCCTGCAGCAACATGCGCCCCGAAAGATCGTCCTCCCAGATATAATACTGGGCGTCGATGGTTTGCGCGGCGTTTCGAACCAGCGCCAGCCTCATGGCAAAGGCATCGATGCCGACGGGCAGCAGGAAAATCCCCGAGGCCTGCCCATCGTTCTCGGGCATCCCGGCGAGGCTCGTTGCGAGTTCGCTCTCTGCCAGCGGCACTGGCAAGTCGGGCGGGAAATCGTCGCGAGCCGGTAATGGAAAGGCAATTTTCAGCGCCACCGCGAGGACGGCGATACCGCACACGAACCAGAGGATGGCGACCAGCATGCCCTTACTTCGCTTGGGCGAACCGGACATGCAATTCCTTTCCTGATTCAATCCGATGGTATCCGGGGCGTCGTTCTGGTGCTGCCTAATTCGGAAGGCGGATCTGGGAGCGCAATTCTGAGGTCATCTGCCCCAGTCCAGGCCCATTTCCTCGAACATTTCCTTGTCCTCGCTCCAGCGTTCGTCTGTCTTGACGTGCAGGAACAGGTGGACTTTCTGGCCCAGCAATTCGCACAGTTCCTCGCGCGCAGCCTGGCCGATCGCCTTGATGCGGCTGCCGCCCTTGCCGAGAACGATCGCGCGCTGGTTGTCGCGCATGACGACGATCTGCTGGTGGATTTCGACGCTGCCATCGGGCCGCTGGATGTATTTCTCGGGCCGCACCGCGCTATCGTAGGGCAGTTCCTCGTGCAGTTGCTTGTAGAGCTGTTCACGGGTGATCTCGGTGGCGAGCAGGCGTTCGCTGGCGTCCGAAACCTGATCCTCTGGATACATCCACGGACCCTCGGGCATCATGGCGGCGAGCGCATTCTTCAGTTCGGGCACACCGTCTCCGGTCAGCGCCGAGACGAAATAGACTTCGGCGAAATCTGCCTTTTCGCCCAGCTCCTGCGCCAGTGCGAGCAGCGGCTCCTTCCTTGCCGCATCGACCTTGTTGAGCACGAGGATCTTGCGCTCGGGGCGGTTCTTGAGTGCCTCGACCAGCGGTTCGAGTTCATGCCGCCGCTGCTTCACCGGATCGACCATCAGCAAGACCGCATCGGCAGCTTCGGCACCTTCCCAGGCGGCGCTGACCATGGCGCGATCAAGCCGGCGTTTGGGCGCGAAGATGCCGGGCGTCTTTTGCCCGACGAGCTGGTTCACCAGCGTGCTCTTGCCGGCATTGGGCGCGCCGAGGACGGCGACGACACCGCATCGCGTCTGCTGTTCTTCCATCAGCCGAATTTCTCCATAAATGCCTTGGCGGCCTCTTTTTCCGCTTCGCTCTTGCTGCTCGCGGTCGCTTCGGCCTCACCAACGTTGTGAACCGCAACCCTGACCGTAAATTTCGCGTCATGGTCAGGGCCTGATCGATCGGTCAGACGATATTCGGGCGGCTTGCGACGATTTCCCGCGGCCCATTCCTGCAGCGCGCTCTTGGGATGTTTCGCTTCGCCGGCACCGCTTTCAAGCGCGAATTGCCAGAGTTTGAACACCATCGTTCGCGCGGGTTCGAAGCCGTTTTCAACAAATTGCGCGCCCAGCAGCGCTTCCATCACATCGCCGAGGATATTGTCGCTATCGAGCCCGCCATCGGCGCGCGCCTGTTTCGACACCCGGACATGCTGAGCCAAGTCGATGCGCCGCGCCACGCTGGCGCACATCTGGCGGCTGACGATCGCATTGAGTCGTTGCGCCAGCTTGCCTTCGGGCGCTTCGCTTTCGTCGAAGAGCCAGTGTGCCACCGACAGCCCGAGCACCCGGTCGCCGAGGAATTCAAGCCGCTCGTAATCGGTCTGCTCGCCCAAACTGCCATGCGTCAGCGCCGCGTGCCACACCTGCTGGTCGGTAACGGTGAAGCCGATGTCTTCCAGCCAGGCGAGGGTCTTCGGATCGAGATCGCTCATATCGAGCTCCCGATCCGGTCCCAGCGGGCGGCAGTGAACCAGGTCCACGGCAGCAACCATTCGGCGCTGCCATCGGTCGACCACAGCACCATGCTGGCGCGGCCGACCAGCAAATCCGCATCGACAATGCCGACACCGCCACCCGGCGTGGCAGGAACCCGGCTGTCGAGCGAATTGTCGCGATTGTCGCCCATGGCAAAGATATGACCCGCCGGGACCACCACAGGCGCGAAATCGTCGAGCGGCCCCCGCCCGAAGTCGATCGTCAGATAGCTCTTCCCCGAGGGCAAGGTCTCGCGGAACTGGCGGTAACGACAGGTGGTCGCGACCATTTCACCACCGCGCGGATCGCAGCCGGTATTCTCGCTCGTCGGGATCTCTGCGTAACCGGCAGCCTCGCGCGCAATCGGACGCCCGTTGAGAATGACCCTCCCGTCGCGCACAGCCACGGTATCACCGGGCAGGCCAATCGCGCGCTTGACGTAATCGAAGCCGTCGATCGGATGTTTGAAGATAATCACATCGCCGCGTTCCGGCAGGCTT
>QFNA01000178.1 GCA_003248395.1 Citromicrobium sp. | reverse complement strand
CCCCGCCCGACCAGTAGAGGGCCTGCCGGCTGCCTTTCAGGGCCTCCAGGCGCATCCGGTTGGCCGCCTGCGTGACCTCGTCCTGCAGACCGGCCACGGTCTTGGCGGCCCCGTCCCGGGCTGCTTGGAGGTTGGCCTGGTAGCTCCGGTCGATGACGCGTTCGGCCGCATCGAGGACTTTCGCGCTGCGGTCCTGGGCCTCCTTCACGGACGCCTGGACGGCGGCGCGCAGGGCGGCCGCCTCCTTCTTGGTGGGCGCGGTGGCGGTGAGGGCGGTCACGTCCTGGCGCAGCAGCCGGACCTGATCGGACAGGTCATTGATGACCTGGGCGGGACTCTTGGGTGCCTCGCTCATGCCTCGCCCCCCTTCTTCACGGTAGGGAAGCGTCTGCGGGCATAATCCATGACGGCGGCTTCCAAGGCCGGGTCCTCGACCTCTCTCAGCAGGGCTTCACGAGCAAAGGGGCCGAACAGGGTCATTTCGCTTGCGTCGTGGAGATAGACGCGGCCTCGCATGAAGCAGTCGGGATTTTCGAAGAAGTAGTCGAGGTAGTTGTAGCGGGCGAAGCACTCCCCCTCGTGAGTGAATTCATCCAGCAGATGCTCGATCCTCGCCGGAGCAATGACATCAGGACGCTGCTCGCAGAGAAACACACCTTCGCTCATGCCTCGGCTGCCTTGGCGTCGAGGTCGGCGAGCAGCCCGGTCAGTTCCTTCTGGTCGACCTCGCGGGTGGCGTTCTTGCGCAGGGTGGCGGCCATCCAGCGGGCGATCTTGGGGTCCTTCAGGGCCTCGGTGGTGACGATGGCGCCGACGATGATCTTGCGGCGGGTCTCGGTGGCCTTGGCGCGGGTCCTGAGCCGGTTCAAGCGGGCCTGGGCTTCCGCGATCTGCTGGTCGATGGTGCGCGCCATTTTCCTTGTCCCCCGTCTCTCTTTGAGTTGCAACTGTGCCGCCCCAGCGGATAGGCTGCAAGACACGAAGTGCCCACTTATACAAACGCGTGCCGCGTTTGTGTGGGCGGGGGAGGCTGCGCTTCCCCTCGACCCCTTGGCTTGAGCACGGCGCACCTATGGCGATCTATCACCTGCGGGCCACAATGATTTCCCGCTCGGCCGGGCGCAGCGCCACGGGGGCTGCCGCCTACCGCTCCGGCGAGCTGATCCACGACCACCGCACCGGGCTGGACTTCGACTACCGCGCCCGCAGCGGCGTCGAGCACGTCGAAATCCTCGCGCCCGCCCATGCGCCGGACTGGGTCCACGACCGCTCCGAGCTGTGGAACCGGGTGGAGGCCGCCGAGACGCGCAAGAACAGCCAGCTCGCCCGCGAGGTCCGGG
>QFNA01000114.1 GCA_003248395.1 Citromicrobium sp. | reverse complement strand
CGCGGTGAGTGGCGGCGATTTCGACAGTTTCGCCGGTGACGACACCTCTGCCGGACAGCGCAAGGCGCAGATGCTGCTGGCCGGACTGGCGGGTCTTGGTCGCATGGACGAGGGCGACGTCGGCGATTACGCGAGCGATCTGGGCGTGAGCCTCGCGGGCGAAACCGCCTGGACGCGCCAGATTTCTGCTGCCGCGAGGGTCGAGAATCGTGCGCTCGTCGCGCTGCTGGCCGGTCTTGGCATGCAGGGTGATGACTGGGAGCAAATGACCGCGCGGCACCTCTATCACATTGTCTCGGCACTCAACCGCGTCGGGCTCGAGGCCGAGGCCCGGATGATCGCCGCGGAGGCGGTCGCGCGCGCCTGACTCGATGGCGTCGATCGACGAATTCCTCGCGATGCTCGCTGCCGAGCGGGGCGCGGCGCGCAATACGCTGCTCGCCTATGGCCGCGATCTCAAACAGGCGGAAGAACTGCTCGGCGGAGACTTGGGCAAAGCGTCCGCGGCGCAGCTTGCCAAGCTGGGGCAGGGCTGGTCGTCGCTGGCCCCCTCGACGCTGGCACGCAAGATTTCGGCGTTGCGCCAGTTCTTCGGTTTCCTCGTCGACGAGGGGGTTCGTGAAGACGATCCCACGCACGCCCTGCCGCGACCCGCGACGCGGCGGCCCCTGCCCAAGATCTTGAGCCACGCAGAAGTGGACGTGCTCTTCGCAAAGGCAGAGGAAGAGGCGCAAAGCGACAGGCCGGAGGCGGTGCGGCTGCTCGCCATGATCGAAATGCTGTATGGGTCCGGCCTGCGGGCGACCGAGCTGGTGTCGCTGCCGATGGCGGCGGTGCCGCGCGATTCGCCGTTCCTGACGGTTACGGGCAAGGGCGGGGTGGCGCGCATGGTGCCGCTGGGATCGCGGGCGAGCCACGCTCTGTCGCGCTGGCTGGCGGTGCGACCGGTGGGATCGACGTGGCTGTTCCCGTCGCGCAAGCGCCATTTGACGCGCGTGCGCCTGTTCCAGATGCTGAAAGACCTCGCCGTGCGCGCCGACCTGGCGCCCGAAAAACTCAGCCCGCACGTGTTGCGCCATGCCTTTGCCACGCATCTGTTGGAGGGCGGAGCGGATCTGCGCGCGCTGCAGACGATGCTTGGCCATGCCGACATCGCGACGACACAAATCTATACGCATGTCGATGCCTCGCGGTTGGTCAAGCTGGTCAATGAACGCCATCCTCTTGCCCGCATGCGCGCGAGCGACTAGCGCGGCGCGATGATTTCCTATCTCGAATTCGAAAAGCCGGTCGCCGAGCTGGAACAGCGCATCGCGGAACTGCGCGCGGCGGCCGACGGCGACGAGGTCGATATTTCGAACGAGCTCCAGCGGCTGGAACTGAAGAGCGCCGACCTGCTGGCCAGCACTTACCAGTCGCTCAGCCCATGGCAGAAAACACAGGTCGCGCGGCATCCCTCGCGGCCGCATTTTCGCGACTATGTCGAACATGCCTTCGACGAGTTCGTGCCGCTGGGGGGCGATCGATCCTATGGCGAGGACGAGGCGATCCTCGGCGGTTTCGCGCGGCTTGGCGGTCGCAAGATCATGCTGATCGGGCACGAGAAGGGCAACGATACTGCCAGCCGCATCCGGCACAATTTCGGCATGGGCAAGCCCGAGGGCTATCGCAAGGCGATCCGCCTGATGGACATGGCGGGCCGGTTCGGCCTGCCCGTGGTGACGCTGGTCGACACGTCGGGCGCGTTTCCCGGCGTCGAGGCCGAAGAGCGCGGGCAGGCGGAAGCCATCGCACGCTCGACCGAGGCCTGCCTTGCCTTGCCCGTGCCGATGGTCGCCAGCATCGTCGGCGAGGGCGGATCGGGCGGCGCGGTTGCACTGGCCAGCGCCGAGCGCGTGCTGATGATGGAACATGCGGTCTATTCGGTCATCAGCCCCGAAGGCTGTGCCTCGATCCTCTGGCGTACGGCGGAAAAGGCGCCCGATGCTGCGCAGGCGATGAAGGTCACCGCGCAGGATCTGGAGCGCCTGGGCGTCATCGACCGGATCGTTGCCGAGCCTGTCGGCGGCGCACATCGCGACCCGCGCGCTGCCGCGACTGCGCTGGGCGAGGCGATCGGCGAGGAGCTAGACAGGCTGTCCGCGCATTCCTCTGCCGACCTCCGCCGGATGCGCGAGGACCGCTTCCTGCAAATGGCAGGCTGAGCGGCGCGATGTGTCGTGCCGGGAACCAAACGCCCGGCACCCCTGTTCCCAGATTATAAGCAACCGGGCCGCGCGCCGGTGGGAATCGCGTGTGCCGCAAGACCAGGGGAGATTCCCATGCCTAGCTTCAAATCCATCGCTGCCGCATCGACGGCCACGTTTTCACTCGCGCTGGCCGGTTGTGCCGGCATGCCCGGTGGCGGGTCGATACCCGGGCCATCCGCGCCGATTTCGCAGAACGAGGCGCAGACTGGCGCCGAAGCACACCCGCAATTGCTGGCGGAATTCGGCGGGGCCATGACCGGGCCGCAAGCGCAATATGTCGAGCAGGTGGGCAAGAATATCGCGGTGCAATCGGGCCTCGGCAATGCGCGCGACAGTTTCACCGTCAGCCTGGTCAACAGCCCGGTCAACAACGCTTTCGCGATTCCCGGCGGCTATATCTATACGACGCGCCAGCTCGTCTCGCTGATGAACAACGAAGCCGAACTGGCGGCCGTCCTGGGGCATGAGGTCGGCCACGTCGCCGCGCGCCACTCGCAGCGCCGTCAGGCGGCGGCGTCGCGCAACTCGCTGCTGGGCGCGGCGGGTGCGATTCTTTCGGGCATCCTGCTTGGCAATAGCGGGATCGGCCAGCAGATCGGCCAGGCCGCGATGCAGGGCTCGCAGCTGCTGACGCTGAGCTTCTCGCGCAATCAGGAGCTTGAAGCCGACGAACTCGGCATTCGCTATCTCAACGGCGCGGGTTACGATCCGCGCGCCATGGGCATGGTGCTGGCCAGCCTTGCCGCGCAGAATGCCCTCGATGCGCGGCTGATGGGCCAGGATAACGCGACGCTGCCCGAATGGGCGTCGACCCACCCCGATCCGGCGAGCCGCGTGCAGACCGCGCTGTCCAAGGCGCAGGGCGCGACGGGCATTACCAATCGTGATACCTTCCTGACGCGGATCGATGGACTTACGTATGGAGACGATCCCGCGCAGGGGATCGTGGAGGGTCGGCAATTCACCCACCCCGAAATGCGGCTGGCGTTTACCGCACCGCAGGGCTTCTACATCGTCAATGGGACGCGTGCAGTGACCGTGAGCGGGCAGAGTGGGAAGGCACAGTTCACGCTGGCGCCCTACAACGGCAATTTGCGAACCTACGTGACGAGCGTGTTCAACGGCCTGAGCCAGCAGCAGCGGATCACGCCATCGAACATCCAGTCGACAACGGTCAATGGTCTGCCCGCGGCTTACGGTACGGCGCGCGTCAATTCAGGCAGCGGCACGGTCGATGTCACGGTGTTCGCCTATGAATTTGCGAACAATCGCGCCTATCATTTCCTGGCGCTGACCCCGGCAGGCGGCGCGAGCACGCTGAACCCGATGTTCTCCTCGGTCCGGCGCATCTCGCAGCAGGAGGCGGCAGCCGTGGTGCCGCGTGTGCTCGACGTAGTGACGGTACAGAGGGGCGATACGGTACGCTCGCTCGCGCAGCGCATGGCCTATGGCAATGCACAGGAAGAACGGTTCCGCGTGCTGAACGGACTGGCATCTGGCGAGCAACTGCAGGCCGGGCAAAAGGTCAAGCTGGTGGTGCGCGGGCGCTGATTCGGGTGGAAATAGCTGGATGCAAAGAAAAAGGCGGCGAGGGAATGCCTCGCCGCCTTGTTGAGAAGGTTAAACTTAGTCGCTGGTCGTATCGATTGATGTTGGGCGCGCTGCTGCAATCAGGCCGTATTCGATAGCGGTGGCGCCTTCTTCGTTGCGGCGCAGCTGCTTGAGAAATTTCATGTGTCGTCTCCTGTTTGAATCTTCGATACCCGGCTCATCCCGATCCATCGGTGCGAGCAATCCTCGTATTGACGGCGACAGGTTGAAAAACTCCTAAGTCCCTGTCACCTACGTCCCCGCCTCAGTTGCCCATGGCCGCGACAGCGGCATCGGAAACCTCGTTCCACATCGAGATCGCTTCCCTGCCGACGGCGTCGGATGCGGCAAGCGTCGCGAGGAAGATCAACGCGAGGATCAGCCCGTATTCGACGGCGGTGGCGCCCCCTTCGTCGCATCCCAGTTTCCCAAGAAATGCGAACATCCGGATTTACCCCCGAAGCCAATTGCTGGCTGACAATCAGGGGAATATGACCCGACCCGTTAAAAAAAGGTTTCGGTGGAGCGGAAAACTGGAAAATAATCCGACATGGCTGTGCGTCGTCGCGCTGGCGCTGCTGCGCGAAGACGGGCGCGTGCTGATGCACCGCCGCCCCGAAGGGAAGCACCACGCGGGGCTATGGGAGTTTCCCGGCGGAAAGGTAGAACCCGGCGAAACGCCTGCAAATGCGCTGGTTCGCGAAATCCGCGAGGAACTTGGCATCTTCATAGCAACGGAGGCGCTGACACCTGCAGGATTCGCACAAGAGCCAGCGAACAACGTCCACGCGCCGATTGTCATTCTGCTTTACACCTGCAGCACATGGGTGGGCGATCCGCAGGCCCTCGAGGGCGGCGCGATCGAGTGGGTGCCGCTGGCAGAACTGGCCGCGCTCGACAAACCGCCACTCGATGTCGCGCTGGCCGCGTGCCTATGTGCCGCCCTCCAACGCGCCAGTAGCTCAGCTGGATAGAGTACCTGACTACGAATCAGGCGGTCGGAGGTTCGAATCCTTCCTGGCGCGCCAGAAAAGCCCATGACCTTCGCGGTCGTGGGCTTTTCTGGTTTCTCGCCGCCTCAAATCATTCGGCCTGGTCTTCCAGCCAATGCATGTCATCGTCGCTGAAGCCGAAATGATGTCCCGCCTCGTGCACCACGACATGCCGCACCAGATCGGCCATCCGCACACCGGTTTCGCGCCACTCGGCAATCAGCGGCTGGCGAAACAGCCAGATCTGCGCGGGCATGGTGTGGCTTTGCCAGATCGAGCGGTCGGGCAGGGCATCACCTTCGTAAAGACCCGTCAGATGCCACTTGTTCTCCAGATCGACCGCGGCAAGCTGTTCGGGCGTCGCGAAATCCTCGACGCGCATGACCACCTCGCCAAGTTGCTGGCGAAACGCCTCCGGCAGCGAGGCGAGGACCCGCTCCGCCATCTGCTGCATCTCGGCTTGCGTCGGTCCCGATACTGGCTCAGTCATGCGGCCCATATGTGAAGCAAGCGCGCGCGCCGCAAGCGCGGAACCTCCCCCGCATTCGCCTGTTGCACTGGCAAAGGAGATACGCACCGATGGCCAATGCGCAGGAAATTTTCGAACGGCTCAAACAGGATCACGATCGCCACCGCGAACTGCTTGACAAACTGCTCGAGACGAGCGGAGACAGTGCCGAGCGGGAAAAGCTGTTCGTCGAACTGACCAAAGAGCTGAAGGCGCATGCCGCTGCAGAGGAACAGGCGCTCTATTCGACGATGATGCGCAAGCCGCCGACCACCAGCGAAACGCGCCATTCGGTCGCCGAGCATCACGAGATCGACGAGGCGCTCAACGATCTGGCAGCGACCGACATGGCGAGCGGCGGCTGGCTGACCAAGTTCAAGACCTTCGACCACGATTATCGCCACCATATTGACGAGGAGGAGGAAGAGCACTTCCCCGATTTCGAGCAATATCTCGACGACAAGGATATGGAGCATATGCGCGCGGTCTTCGATCGCCGCAAAAAAGAAGAAAAGGCCGAAGCCGAAGTGACGCCGGAGAAGAAAGAGGACGCCAAGGAATAGGAATGGCATCGAAGGGGGGAACATCAGGCGGATCGGCAGATCCGCAGGCGATATCGCGTCTCGATCGAGGCGAGTCGCGCAGCGTCTGGCGCTTCGCGAAAGTCGAGCGCGCCGCGGTGATGATCGATGCCGACAATTATTTCGGCGCGATTCAGCAGGCGATGCTCAATGCCAAGTTCCGCATTTTCCTGATCGGCTGGGATTTCGATACGCGCATCCACCTCCCGAGGGGCCGACGATGGTTCAAGCGCGGAATCGAGAGCACCTATCCGCAGCGGCTCGGCGGATTCTTTACCTGGCTCATCAGGCATCGCCCGACGCTGGAGATCCCACCACCAGAAGATCGCAGTGCTCGACGGTTCGCTGGCGGTCTGCGGCGGGATCGACATGACGGTGAAGCGCTGGGACACGCGCGAGCATGTCGAACACGACAAGCGACGCCAGCTTCCCCGCTTCGGCCATTACGAGCCGTGGCACGACGCATCGATGATGATGGAAGGCGAAATCGCCGATGCCTTGTCCGAACTGGGCGAGGACCGGTGGGTGAGGGCCGGCGGTGAGCGATTGAAGCCGGTCCAGACGCGGCCCGACAGCCTCTGGCCCGATGGGCTCGAAGCAACCTTCGAGAATGTCGAGATCGGCATCGCCCGGACGCGTGCCGAGTTTCGCGAGTGGGAGGGGGTGGACGAGATCAAGCAGCTGTTCCTCGAACACATTTCCCGCGCCAGGAAGTTCGTCTATGCCGAAAGCCAGTACTTCGCCTCGCGCGACATAGCGGAGGCTATCCTCGCGCGGCTCGAAGAGGATGATCCGCCAGAATTCGTCATTGTCCACCCGGCTAACGCCGACGGCTGGCTGGAACAGCAGGCGATGGATCACGCGCGTGCAGAACTGGTGCGCGCCATCGACGAGGCCGATCGGCACGACCGGTTCTCGCTCTGGGTGCCCTATACCGGCCAGACCCCGATCTATGTCCATGCCAAGATCATGATCGTCGATGACGAGATTTTCCGGATCGGGTCGGCAAATCTCAACAACCGTTCGATGGGTCTCGACAGCGAATGCGATGTCTTCGTCGATTGCGCGCGCCCCGGCAACGGCCATGCGTGCGACGCGATTGCACAGATCCGGCATTCGCTTCTGGCCGAACATAGCGGCGTCGAGGAAACCGAGGTCGCCGAGTTGATCGCGCGCCACGGATCGATGGCGGGCATGATCGACCACAGCATCACCGAAGGCGGGCGCAACCTGCGCCGCTATCACCCGCCCGAGCTGAGCGAGACCGAAGAGAAGATCGCCGAAAGCGGCCTGCTCGATCCCGAAACCCCCGACGACCTGTTCGAGCCATTTGCAAAAGGCGGCCTCTTCCGCGAAGGCGGGCGCATGGATCGCATTCGCAAACGTGTGAAAAGGAAGAACGGGAAATGAGCAGCCTTGTCGGCCCCGACGAAGACGATCCGCGCGGAAAGCCGCCAGTTCCTGAAAATGTGCAAGATGCGATCCGCACGCTGATCGAATGGGCCGGCGACGATCCTTCGCGCGAAGGGTTGCTCGATACGCCGGCGCGCGTAGCCCGGGCGTGGAAGGAATATTGCCAGGGTTACGGCGAGGATCCGGCGGTGCACCTCAGCCGCGTGTTCGAAGAGGTCGGCGGCTATGACGAAATCGTCCTGCTGAAGGACATTCCGTTCCAGTCGCATTGCGAACACCACATGGCCCCGATCATCGGCAAGGCCGCCATCGCCTATCTGCCCACCGACCGGGTGGTCGGCATTTCCAAGCTGGCGCGCGTGCTGCATGGGTTTGCCAGGCGCCTGCAGGTCCAGGAACGGCTGACCGCCGAAGTCGCCGATTGCATCTGGGACAATTTGCAACCGCAAGGCGTTGCCGTGGTCATCGAGGCGACGCATGCCTGCATGACCGCGCGCGGCGTCCGCACGCCGGGTGTCGGCATGGTAACCAGCCGCATGATGGGGACGTTTCGCGACGACCCCCGCAGCCGCGACGAAGTCATGCGCCTGATGGGCTACGGCTGATCGCCTTCCGGCAGTTTGCCGAACCTCATGCAACCTTCGTCCACTAGGGTTTGCGAATTAGCAAAAGCGGTTGCATCGCATTGCAGTTAAACGATAGTTTGTGGTTAACCACCGACAGGTCAGGGGGAAAATTAGTGAAGATTCGAAGCAAAATCAAATACGCAGCGCTGCTGGCGGCGCCGCTCATGGCGCTTTCGCTGCCACAGGTGTCGCTGGCGCAGCAGCCTGCTGCCACTGCGCAGCCGGCGGCAGTCCAGGTGCCGGTCGAATACCACACGCTCGACAATGGGCTGAAGGTCGTCATTTCCGAAGATCACTCGATCCCGACCACGACGATCGGCGTCTATTACGGCATCGGGTTTCGCCTCGAGCCGCAGGGCCGCACCGGCTTTGCCCACCTCTTCGAACACATGATGTTCCAGGGCTCGGACAATCTCGGCAAGGCCGAGTTTATCGGGCTGGTCAATGCGAATGGCGGCGTGCTGAACGGTTCGACGCGGTTCGATTTCACGAATTATTTCGAAGTCGTGCCGTCGAACACGACCGAGATGTTCCTCTGGGCCGAAGCCGACCGCATGCGCGGCCTCAACATCACGCAGGAAAACCTGACCAATCAGCAGGGCGTGGTGAAGAACGAGGTCAAGGTCAACGTGCTCAACCAGCCCTATGGCGGGTTCCCCTGGCTCGATCTGCCGCAATTGGCGAACACCAATTGGGCCAACGCACATAATTTCTATGGCGACCTGGCAGAGCTCGATGCGGCGACGCTCGAGGATGTCGATGCCTTCTTCAAGAAATATTACGCACCGAACAACGCCGTTCTCGTGGTCGCAGGCGACGTCGATCCCGACGAGGTGATGGCATGGACCGAAGAGCACTTCGGCTCCATCCCGCGCGGCCCGGCGATCGAGCCGGTCGATATTTCCGAACCGCGCCAGACCGAGCAGAAGCGTCTCGAGAAGACCGATCCGCTGGCACCGCAGCCCGCGCTGGCATGGGGCTATCACGTGCCGCCGAAAGGCACGCCCGAATGGGCCGCGATGCGCCTGATCGACCTGATCATGATCAGCGGCGACGACAGCCGGTTGAACCAGCTCCTCGTCAACGAGCGCGGTTATGCGGGCGATGTGGCTGGGGGCATCAACTGGCCGCTCGGCCACGCCTACAATTACGACGGTCCGATGCTGTGGTCGGGCTTTCTGATCCATGGTGCGGAATTCACCGAGGAACAGATCGTCGGCGATCTCGATGCCGTCGTGAACGATCTGCAGACGAATCTGGTCAGCGAGGAAGAACTGTCGCGCGCCCGGACCAAGGCGCGGTCGGGTCTCTACAACATGCTCGGCGATGGCAATCGCGTCGGGCTGGTCGATCTGCTCGCCAGTTTCGCGCTGTTCGACGACAATCCGCAGCGGGTGAATTCGCTCGATCAGGAAATCGCGGCGGTGACGCCCGAACTGATCCGCAAGACCGCACGTGAATATCTGCGCCCAACCAACAGGTCGCTGATCGTATTGAAGCCCGGCCAGGCTGCTGCAGCGCCTGCCGCTGCAGCTGAATAAGGGGGAGGGACAGATGAAGATCCTCAAGAAAATCGCGCTCGGTGCCAGCACCGCACTGCTCGCATCGACCGCCATGCCGCTCCTCGCGCAGGACCGCGAAGCTCCGCCAGAGCCGACCGAGGCACGGCCGTTCGCGCTGCCCGAACTGACCGAGTTCGAACTGTCGAACGGTATCGACGTGACGCTGGTGCCCTATGGCAAGACGCCGCAGGTCACCATTCTCGCGTCGGTGCAGACCGGCAATATCGACGAAGGGCAAAACGTCTGGCTTGCCGATCTCACCGGCGACATGATGGAAAAGGGGGCGGGTGGACGCGACGCGTCGCAGATCGCCGAAATGGCTGCCAACATGGGCGGCGGGCTCTCGCTCGGCGTCGGCCCGGATCAGGTGACCGCCTATACCGGTGTGCTCAGCGAACATGCCGCCAATGCGGTCCGGCTGATCGCCGACGTGCTGGTTCGTCCGGATTTTCCTGCGGCCGAACTCGACAAGGTCAAGGCGGACATGCTGCGCAATTTGTCGGTGGCGAAATCGACCCCGTCGGGCATGGCACAGGAAGCCTTTGCCGGGGTCATGTATCCCGATCACCCCTACGGCCGCTTTTTCCCGACGCAGGATCAGGTGACCGGATACACGCTCGATCAGGTCCGCGCTTTCCATGCCGAAAACTTCGGAGCCGAGCGCACGCGTGTCTATGTCGTCGGGCAATTCGACGAAGCGGCGGTTCGCGCCGCGCTCGAAGAAAGCTTCGGCAACTGGAAAGCGGGCAAGCCTGCGACCGAACTCGCGTCTCCGCCAGTCGATGGCAAGGATGTCGTGCTGGTCGATCGACCGGGCGCACCGCAATCGACTTTGCGGATCGGCCAGCGCGTCGATGTGCCGATGGACGATATCGAATTCGATGCGGCCAACACGCTGCTCGGCGGCTATTTCTCCTCGCGCATCACGCGCAATATACGTGAGGACAAGGGCTACACCTACTCGCCGGGATCCTCGCTGTCGCAGAACGTGCACGGCAGCGGTTGGGCCGAATATGCCGACGTGACGGCAGAGGCGACCGGCCCTTCAATCGTCGAAATTCTCAAGGAAGTCCGGCGGATGCAGGCCGAACCTCCGACCGATGCCGAACTCCAGGGCATCAAGAATTACATGAACGGGACTTTCGTGATCGGCCTGGCCTCGCGCAACGGTGTCGCATCGCAGCTGGCTAGCCTCGATATTCTCGGCCTCGGTCCGGACTATCTCAACACCTATGTCGAACGTGTCAGTGCGCTCACTGGCGCCGATTTGCAGCGCGCGACGGCGAAGAACCTGGCGATCGACGACATGACCTATGTCGTGGTCGGCCCGCTCGAAACGGTGCGTCCGCAGCTGGAGGCGGTGCCCGAACTGTCAGGCCGCCTGCCCGAGTGATCCGACAGTAGGATTTGCCACAAAAAAGGCCGGGGTCAGCAAGCGCTGGCCCCGGCCTTCTCACATCGGCTTGCCGCGCCCTAGAGCTGACCAAGCATATGTTCGGCGCTCGACACTGAAAAGTCGCCCGGCTGCTCGACATTGAGCTCCTTCACGACACCGTCCTCGACGATCATCGAGTAACGCTGCCCGCGCTTGCCCATGCCGTATCCCGATCCGTCCATGGTCAGGCCAACCGCCTCGGCGAACTCGCCATTGCCGTCGGCCAGCATGGTGATGTCCTGGCTGCCCGCCTGCTGGTTCCACGCACCCATGACGAAGGCGTCGTTGACCGAGGTGCTGACGATCTCGTCGATGCCCTTGGCTTTCAGTTCGCTCGCCTTTTCGACGAACCCGGGCAGGTGCTTTGCCGAACAGGTCGGGGTGAAGGCACCCGGAACGGAGAACAGCGCGACTTTCTTGCCCTTGAAGTAGTCGGCCGACTGGACCTGCTCGGGACCATCGGCAGTCGCCTTGACCAGTTTCACGTCGGGCAGCTTGTCGCCAACAGAGATCGTCATCGGTAAATTCCTTTCATGAAGAGCTTTGGCTCGCATGGCATATAGGTCGGCTCCGGGGCGCGACAATGACAAACACATATAAAGACTTCTTTATATTTGCGTCTGCGGTGGTCGCCCGATATGGGGCCGCAATCGCCAGCGGGCACTGCCTGCACCTAAGACATTTCCAGGAGAATTCCGTGGCCCAGTTCACCGACTACGTCGTCAAGGATATCGCGCTCGCCGACTACGGGCGCGCTGAAATCGCCATCGCCGAAACCGAAATGCCCGGCCTCATGGCCTTGCGCGAGGAATATGCCGACAAGCCGCTCAAGGGCGCGCGCATCACCGGCTCGCTGCACATGACGATCCAGACCGCCGTGCTGATCGAGACGCTCGTGGCCCTCGGCGCAGAAGTCCGCTGGGCGACCTGCAACATCTACTCGACGCAGGACCACGCCGCCGCCGCGATCGCCGCCCAGGACATTCCCGTGTTCGCGGTCAAGGGTGAAAGCCTGGCCGACTATTGGGACTACGTCGGACGGATTTTCGACTGGTCGACTGACGACGACGCCGATCTTACCGCCAACCTCATCCTCGACGATGGCGGCGATGCGACCATGTTCGCGCTGTGGGGCGCGCGGATCGAGGCGGGCGAGGAATTGCCCGAGCCGCAAAACGCAGAGGAGATCGAATTCCAGCGCGCGCTCAAGGCCTTCGTAAAGGCCAGGCCGGGCTATCTCACTGCATCGGTCAAGGCGATCAAGGGCGTTTCGGAGGAGACGACCACCGGCGTGCATCGCCTCTATCACCTCGCCAAGGCGGGGAAGCTGCCGTTCCCGGCGATCAACGTGAACGACAGCGTGACCAAGTCGAAATTCGACAATCTCTATGGCTGCCGCGAATCGCTGGTCGATGCGATCCGCCGCGCAACCGACGTCATGCTGTCGGGCAAGGTCGCCGTGGTCGCCGGTTTCGGCGATGTCGGCAAGGGCAGCGCCCAGTCGCTCCGCAATGGCGGGGCCCGCGTTCTCGTGACCGAGATCGATCCGATCTGTGCGCTTCAGGCGGCGATGGACGGGTTCGAGGTCGTCACCATGGATGACGCCGTCGGCACGGCCGACATCTTCGTCACGGCCACCGGCAACGAGCATGTCATCACCGCCGAGCACATGAAGGCGATGAAGGACAAGGCCATCGTGTGCAACATCGGCCACTTCGACAGCGAGATCCAGATTTCCGCGCTCGACAATTACGAGTGGAACGAGCTCAAGCCGGGCACCGATCTGGTCAAGTT
>QFNA01000113.1 GCA_003248395.1 Citromicrobium sp. | reverse complement strand
GACGCCTACATGGATTCGATTCCGCTGGTCGTCATCACCGGACAGGTCCCGACTGCGCTGATCGGGACCGACGCGTTTCAGGAAGCAGATACCATCGGCCTCACGCGCCATTGCTCGAAGCACAATTACCTCGTGAAGGATCCGGAACGGCTGCGCGCCACGATCGAAGAAGCCTTTCGCATTGCCACCACGGGTCGCCCCGGCCCGGTCGTAGTCGATGTTCCCAAGGACGTGCAAATCGCGCTGGCTACGTGGAACGACCAGGACATTGCTCCCCTGCCCTCGCACCGCTACCAGCCGCGCATTGCAGGCTCCGCGGACGAGATTGCCGAGGCGGTGGAGATGCTGGCCAGTGCCGAGCGACCCGTTTTTTACACTGGCGGCGGCGTGATCAACGCGGGGCCGCGCGCATCCGAGATGCTGCGCATGCTTCAGCACGCGCCGGACTGGCTCGGCATGCTCGGCATGCACGGAACCTATGAAGCCAACATGGCGATGAACCGGGCCGACCTGATTATTGCCGTGGGCGCACGTTTCGACGATCGGGTGACGGGCCGGCTCGACGCCTTTGCGCCCGATGCGAAGAAAATCCATATCGATATCGACCGCGCGAGCATCAACAAGATAGTGCCTGTGGACCTCGGCATCGTGGGCGATTGCGCGCATGTCCTCGAACAGCTGGTCGAGGCCTGGGCGAGCCGCAAGCCGCGCGACCTCAGCGAATGGAAGGCGCGCATCCTCGGCTGGAAGGCCCGCGATTGCCTCGCCTATCCTGAAAAGTCCGAGCAGATCATGCCGCAGAAAAGCATCGAGCGCCTATTCGCCCTGACTAAGGACCGCGATCCGATCATCACCACCGAAGTCGGCCAGCACCAGATGTGGGCGGCGCAGTATTTCGGCTTCGCCGGGCCCAACAAATGGCTCACGAGCGGCGGTCTCGGCACGATGGGCTACGGCCTGCCAGCCGCCATCGGCGCGCAACTGGGCAATCCCGACAGTCTGGTGATCGATATCGCCGGCGAGGCCAGCATCCAGATGAATATTCAGGAGCTGGGCACGGCGAGCCAGTTCCGCCTGCCGGTCAAGGTATTCATCCTCAACAACGAATATATGGGCATGGTCCGCCAGTGGCAGGAGCTGACCTATGAGAGCCGCTATTCCAACAGCTATTCCGACAGCCTTCCCGACTTCGTGAAACTGGCTGAAGCCTACGGCTGGAAGGGCATCCGCATCGAGCACGAAAGCCAACTCGACGCGGGAATCGAGGCCATGCTCGCGCATGACGGTCCGGTGATGGTCGATTGCCAGGTGGCGAAGGAAGCCAACTGCTTCCCGATGATCCCCAGCGGTGCGGCGCACACTGAAATGCTGCTCTACGGCGACCAGGTCGGCGGGACGATGGACGACGAAGCGAAGGCTTTGGTCTGATGAAGATCGCCGAGCAATCGAGCGAACGACATGTGCTCAACGTGATCGTCGATAATGAGGCTGGCATCCTTGCGAAGATATCGGGTCTCTTCACCGCGCGCGGCTACAATATCGACAGCCTTACCGTGGCCGATATCTCCGAAGATCACGCTATCAGCCGAATTACCGTGGTGACGCGCGGGCCAGAGCCAGTGATCGACCAGATCAGAGCTCAACTCGAACGCCTGGTGCCGGTCCATCGTGTAATTGACCTCACCGAGAGAGGTGCACACGTCGAGCGCGAATTGGCGCTCGTCAAGGTGGCGGGCAAAGGCGAGGCGCGCGTCGAAGCGTTGCGCATCGCCGAACTGTTCCGCGCCAACGTCGTCGACACCACCACCCAGAGCTTCGTGTTCGAGCTGACCGGCTCGCCCGACAAGGTGGAGTCTATTACGATGCCGATTGCGACCAGCCGCTGATCAAGGACAAGAAGGTCGCCATCGTCGGCTATGGCAGCCAGGGCCACGCTCATGCGCAGAACCTTCGCGACAGCGGCGTGGGCGAGGTCGTGATCGCGCTCCGCGAAGGCTCCGCGACGGCGAAGAAGGCCGAGAGTGCAGGCTTCACGGTCAAGACCGTTTCCGAAGCTGCCGAATGGGCGGACGTCCTCATGATTCTCGCGCCCGACGAACATCAGGCGGCGATCTACGCCAATGAAATCGCGGGCAAGATGCGGCCCGGCACTGCCCTTGCCTTCGCTCACGGTCTCAACATCCATTTCGGCCTGATCGACCCACCCGCCGATGTCGACGTCATCATGATTGCGCCGAAGGGGCCCGGTCACACTGTTCGCGGCGAGTATATCAAGGGCGGCGGTGTGCCGTGCCTCATCGCGGTCCATCAGGAAAGCGAGCAATCGGGCGGACAAGGGTTTGCCAAGCAACTGGCACTCTCCTACGCCAGCGCTGTCGGTGGCGGACGATCCGGCATCATAGAGACCGATTTCAAGGAAGAGTGCGAAACCGACCTGTTTGGCGAGCAGGCGGTCTTGTGCGGCGGGATCACCCATCTGATCCAAGCCGGCTTCGAAACGCTCGTCGAGGCCGGATATGCCCCTGAAATGGCCTATTTCGAATGCCTCCACGAAACCAAGCTCATCGTCGACCTGCTCTATGAAGGGGGCATAGCCAACATGCGCTATTCGATCTCGAACACCGCGGAATACGGTGATATCAAGACCGGCCCTCGGATCATCACCGAGGATACGAAGGCCGAAATGGGCCGCGTGCTCAAGGACATCCAGTCGGGCCGCTTCGTGAAGGATTTCGTGCTCGACAATCAGGCCGGTCAGCCTGAACTCAAGGCCAGCCGGAAGGCTGCTGCCGCTCATCCGATCGAGAAGACCGGTGCGCAGCTACGCGCGATGATGCCCTGGATCGGCGCGAACAAGCTTGTCGACAAGGACAAGAATTGAACCGCGATCCGGAACTTCATGGTCAGTAGCGCACTTCGATAATGAACCGCCGCTGCGGACTGGAGCCTCAAAATGAAAAAGCCTGCCCTGATGATTGCCAGCCTTGCCCTCGCCACAGGCGGGTTCGCAGCCTTGACCGCGCAGGACGCCTTACCACCGCAACTCGGCAGGGTCGATCCGGGCGTTATCTCAGGCGGCACCTATACTGCGGATGCTGGACACAGCCTGGTATCATGGCGGGTCAACCATTTCGGTTTCAACGACTATTTTGGCCTGTTTGGTGACGTTTCCGGCTCCTTGACTCTCGATCCCGAAAGACCGGGACAAGCAAAGGTCGACGTCACGATTCCTGTCGCCAAGGTCACAACGGCAAGCGCAGGCTTGACCGATCACTTGCTGCGCGCCGGCAAGGATGGGGCCGAACCCGACTTCTTCGGACCTGAGCCGGAGGCTGCGCGCTTCGTGTCGAACACCGTCGAGATCAGTCCTGGCGGCATGACGGCCGAGGTCACCGGCGATCTCACGCTCAACGGGGTCACCAAACCCGTCGAACTTCAAGTCCGGTTCACTGGTGCTGGCATCTCGCCGATGAATAAGCGCGAGACCGTCGGCTTCGAAGCTAAGGGCACGATCAAGCGTTCGGACTTCGGCATCGAATATGGGTTGCCGATGGTCGGTGACGATGTCGATCTTGAAATTACAACCGCCTTCGAAAAACATTGATCGAGGCGCCCCTGCGCCTCAGAAGTTGAACTAGGGGCAACCCTAGCGCAATTATACGACTCAACGCTTGCGCGTTGCGACATTTTGCATGATGTCTGCGCAGGTGAAGCATTCGAAACTCATTATTCTGCGACTAATGCGCCCTTGGGCGTGACCCCCCGTGCCAAGCCGGCACAGGGCGCACTCAAGGGCTCCTGACGACCTCCCCCGCAGTCCTGATCGAGTTTCCCCAAATGCCAATGCTGAGTAATCCCGACGTAAAATATCGTGCTTTCCCGCAAGTGGAATTGCCCGACAGGCAATGGCCGACACGCACCATCTCCGCCCCGCCCCGCTGGCTGAGCACCGATTTGCGCGATGGCAATCAGTCGATCATCGATCCGATGGACGCCCACAAGAAGACCCGCTTCTTCGACCTGTTGGTAGAAGTGGGCATAAAGGAAATCGAAGTGGGATTTCCCAGCGCCGGTAAAACGGAATTCGATTTCATTTCAAACCTCGTCCAGTCCGGGCGCATTCCCGATGATGTGACGGTCCAGGTGCTGACCCAAAGCCGGGAGGATTTGATCCGCACAAGCTTTCATAGCCTTTCGGGCGCGAAACAGGCCATCGTCCACCTGTATAATGCCGTCAGTCCTGTGTGGCGGGAGGTTGTTTTCGGCATGACCCGAGCTCAAGTTCGCGACATTGCCGTGCACGGTGCAAAGGTCATGCGCGACGAGGCGGCCAGCCAGCCCGCGACCGACTGGCATTTCCAGTACAGTCCCGAAACATTTTCGACCGCAGAGCTGGATTTCAGTCTCGAAGTTTGCGCGGCCGTCATGGACGTGCTCGCACCGACCGCTGATCGCCCGATCATTCTCAACCTGCCGGCTACGGTCGAGGCGGCCACGCCCAACATCTACGCCGATCAGGTCGAGTATTTCATCCGCAACTTGCCCAATCGCGAGAGCGCCGTCATTTCGCTGCACACGCATAATGATCGCGGCACGGGCGTTGCGGCCGCCGAATTGGCGCTAATGGCTGGCGCGGATCGGGTCGAAGGCTGCCTGTTCGGAAATGGCGAGCGGACCGGCAATTGCTGTCTCGTGACGATGGCGCTCAACCTGTACACTCAGGGCGTCCATCCCGGACTCGATTTTTCAGACATCGATCGCGTGATAGAAACGGTTGAATATTGCAACGCATTGCCGGTTCACCAGCGCCACCCGTATGGCGGCGAGCTGGTCTATACCGCCTTTTCCGGGAGCCATCAGGACGCAATCAAGAAAGGCTTCGCCGCACTTGAGACACAGAATGACACCAAGTGGCGCGTCCCCTACCTGCCGATCGATCCCGCCGACCTCGGCCGGAATTACGAAGCGGTCATCCGGGTAAATTCGCAAAGCGGAAAGGGCGGTTTCGCCTGGGTCCTCGAGCAGACACAGGGCCTGAGAGTGCCCAAGAGAATGCAGGCGGATTTCAGCCCACATGTCCAGCGCATGGCCGACGAACTGGGCCGCGAACTGAATGCAGAAGATATCTGGACCGCGTTTCGCCAAGCCTATCACGTCCAGAACGCTCGCAAGCATTTCCAATTGCTCGATTACGAGGAACGGCGGGCATCCGATGGTACGCGTCTTTTCTCTGGCAAGATTGCGGTGGATGGGCGCGAACAGACCGTCGCGGGACGCGGAAACGGTTTGATTTCAAGTGTCTTGGCTACCATCGAAGATGCATTCGGACTATCGCTGGAAATCGTCGACTACACCGAGCATGCATTGACGACGGGCCGCGATAGCCGGGCCGCTGCCTATCTTGAATGTCGAACTGCCGAAGGCGCCACCATCTGGGGCGTCGGAATAGACGAGGACGTGGCCACGGCCAGCGTGCGCGCCGTTCTCAGCGCCGCTAACTCCGCTGCGATCTAGGATCGGCAAGATAGTGGCCAACCCGAAATCTTTGCGCTACGCCTGAGCGCGATGCAGCTGCTCCTTCCCGGATCGGGGAAAGGCGCTTCCGCAAAAATGGGTCGCGCCACTGATGATTGAATGGTCCACGATGCATTTGTTACCCAAATTCTGGGAACAGCAGACCGAATTGCTGACCAGAATTGCGATCGGCGGCGACCTTCACAAGGTGCTCGACGATCTTATCCTGATGATCGAAGAGCAGACCGGCGAAGGCATGATCGCCTCGATCCTGTTGCTTAGCGACGACGGGCTCCATGTGAGTCATGGCGCAGCCCCCAACCTTCCCAAGCCGTTCAGTGAAGCTATCGATGGCGCACCCATCGGGCCGAATGCCGGATCCTGCGGAACGGCAGCCTTCACCGGCGAACCGGTTTACGTTTCGGACATCGCAAACGATCCCCTGTGGCGCGATTACCGGGAACTCGCATTGTCGCATGGGCTCGCGGCATGCTGGTCCGTTCCCATACGCGGCAACGACGGGACCGTCATCGGCACATTTGCGAACTATTATGGCGAGCCCCGCGAACCCTCGGCAGTCGACATGGCGACAATCAACATGATTGCCCAGACCGCCGCAATCGCTGTCGAACGACACAAGCAGGAACTGCAGCGTGCCAAGGCCGAGGCCGAGCGAAACCTTTTACTCAGGGAACTCGATCATCGGGTGAAGAACGCCTTCACGCTAGCCCAATCCCTTCTCGGCCTTTCGGCGCGCGAGGTCGACACCCCGCTCGAGCTGGCGGAGAAAGTGTCTGGACGGCTGCAGGCGTTGACGGAAGCGCACGATCTTGCTGTCGCGCTGCCCGATTCCAAAGTGCTGTCCATCAATTTGCACGAGCTCGTCTGGAAAATCGTCTCTCCCTATCTCAGTGACGAAAGCGATTTGCGCTGTACGATCGATGGCAAGCCTCTCGATCTCAGCCCTCAAGCCGCGCGGGCCATGGCACTCGTGATTCACGAGCTGGCGACCAACGCAGCCAAATACGGTGCGTTGAGCGTGCCCGAAGGTCGGGTCGAGCTTGGCTGGAGCACTGATGATCAAAGGCTCCATCTGGCGTGGCGGGAAAAGGACGGCCCCTCGATCCGTGAACCAAACCAATCGGGTTTCGGCTCGCGTTTGCTGCAGGATGCGGTCAAGCGTCAATTGGGCGGTACGTCCGAGCACCTTTGGCATGAACATGGGCTCGAGGTCATGCTCGATCTGGACTTGCGATGCCTTGTGTCTCGTCCGGAGCGTACCGTTACGGCGGCCTGAGCGCGAACCGCTCGACCCTGTTTCTCGCTGTGTCGGGGATCCGGAAATGAGCGGTGTCACCGAACGTCCGGGTGGCACGGTCAACCTGGATGCCCTCGCGTTGACGCTTTGCGTCAAGCCGCCGTTACTTGGCCATCAAAAGCAAAATCAGCTCTCCGCTACCGCCGCGCGCCTACGCGCCATCGAACATTTGCTTCCGTAACGTCACCCTCGACAAGCCCTGCCATCATCAATAGGCCGCCCTCAGGTTTCACATCGCAACGGAGTTGTCTTGCATGTCTCTTCCCGCACCGTTCGACAAACTCCGCCTTCCCGTCATCGGCTCTCCGCTGTTTATCGTGTCCGGACCGGAGCTCGTCATCGCGCAGTGCAAGGCGGGAATCGTCGGGGCGTTTCCGGCGCTCAACGCGCGGCCGCAAACGCAGGTTGACGAATGGCTGCACCAGATCACCGAGGAATTGAGCGCCCACAATCGCGACCATCCCGAACGACCGGCCGCCCCTTTCGCCGTCAACCAGATCGTCCATAAATCGAACGATCGGCTCGACGCCGACATGGCGACCTGCGCGAAATGGCAGGTGCCTCTCGTCATCACCTCGCTAGGCGCACGCGAAGAAGTCTTCGCCGCGGTCAAATCCTGGGGCGGCATTACCATGCACGATGTCATCAACGACCGCTTTGCGCGCAAGGCCGTTGAAAAGGGCGCGACCGGCCTCATTCCGGTCGCCGCCGGCGCTGGGGGCCATGCCGGTACGCTCAGCCCCTTCGCGCTGATGCAAGAAATCCGCTCCTGGTTCGATGGTCTGGTCGCCCTTTCCGGTTCGATCGCGCATGGCAGATCGATTTTAGCGGCTCAGGCCCTGGGCGCAGACTTCGCCTATATCGGCTCACCCTGGATTGCCGCAAGCGAGGCAAATGCCGATACCGCCTACAAACAGGGCATTGTCGAAGGTGACGCGAGTGGCATTGTCTATACCAATCTGTTCACCGGCGTGCACGGCAACTATCTGCGCTCGAGCATAGAGGGTGCAGGTCTCGATCCGGACAATCTGCCGATCAGCGACCCCAGCAAGATGAACTTCGGCAGCGGCGGCAATACCAAGGCCAAGGCGTGGAAGGATATTTGGGGTTCCGGCCAGGGTATCGGCACCGTCACGGAATCGGCGCCTGTCGAGGCCACTGTCGCCCGCCTCGAACGCGAGTATGCAGAAGCCAGACAGGCCCTCGCCTCGCTCTGAGCGTCATAAGATTCCGGACGAAAGCCCTTCGGCCATGGCCTGGCCGACCTCTGCTGCTTCCGCCAATCGTTCGGGTTCGACAGTCTTCGGTGCCAGTATGTCTTCGGGCGTCTGCGCGTCGGTCCGTACGATCACGCCATTCGCTACCCGCTTCAATCGCCACCCCTTGGCGATGCGATCGATCTGGCGCTGCGCCCCTTCTCCATCGGACCCGGCGGCTATGATCGTGGCATAGGCACGACCTTCGATCTTGCCGAGAACGTGATATTAGCAGCGATCGAACATTTCCTTCATTTCACCGCTCATCGTCGCCAGATTTTCCGGACAAACGAAGAGATAGCCGCTGGCATCCAGCAAATGCCTTGGCTCGACCTCCCCCGCCCAAAGCAATGCAGCA
>QFNA01000177.1 GCA_003248395.1 Citromicrobium sp. | reverse complement strand
TGGTGTCGGCGCCGCTCATCCGCTGTCCTTCCCTTGGGTCGGGGGTCAACGGCTGCCCGCACGGGGCGTTCCGTCAGCGCGCGCCCCAGGTGTCGGACAGGCGGTAACCCTCGGGCCACGGGTCGTCGGGGTCGAGCATGTGCTGGTGGATGCCGGTGATCCAGCCACGCCCCGAGATCTCGGGCCGGATCGCCGGGGTGCCGCCCACCTCGGTCTCGCCGACGCCCCGCGCGGCCAGCACCGCCATGCGCGCCGACAGCGCCGTGCCGGTGGGCGAGCGGTCCACCTTGCCCGGCCGGATCGCCACCGCGGCGCTGCTGGCCAGCTCATTGCCGTCGCGGGTGACCGGGCCGGCGAAGAGGCAGAACGAGAAATGCCGCCAGTCCGGGTTGGTCGGGTGGTGAAAGCCGATCTGCGCGTCGGCCGCGGCGGTGATCTGCACCCCCATCCGGGCGATGGCGTGCGCCTCGTCCGGGACCAGCGCAAAGCCCAGCGCGGCGGCGTCCACGATCACGAAGCTGTCGCCGCCATAGGCCGTGTCCACGGTGATCGTGCCCAGCCCCTCGACCGTCAGCGGCACGTCGAGCCGGGCGGCAAAGCTCGGCAGGTTCTCGACGAAGATGCGCTGCGCCTTGCCGTCACGGCACTCGGCCCGCACCCGCACCAGCCCGCCCGGCGCCTCGAGCACCAGCCGCGTCTCGGGCTCGGTCATCGGCACCAGCCCGCCGTCCAAGAGCACGGTCGAGACGCAGATCGAGTTCGACCCCGACATCGGGGGCGTGTCCTCCGGCTCCATGATGATGAAGGCGGCGTCGGCCTCGGGGTGCTTCGGCGGGACGAGCAGGTTGACGTGCCGGAACACCCCGCCCCGCGGCTCGTTCAGCACGAAGTTTCGCAGCCGCCCGTCCGCGGCGATCCAGCGGGATTGCGCCCAGAGCGTGTCGCCGGGGGGCGGCAGGACGCCGCCCACGATGACGTCGCCGACCTCGCCCTCGGCGTGGGCGGAGATCACGTGGATGGTCTGGCTGGATCGCATCGCCTCACTCCTTCAGCCACGGCGGCAGGCTCTGCGGCGCCTGCCCGGTCAGCGCCGCGCGGGCGCAGTCGCCAAGGCTGCCGAAGCGCAGCGCGCGCCCCGAGAACCCCGGCCCGTAATGGGCGTATTTGGCCGAGTTCGTCATCACCCCGCGCGCGGCGGGCGGAAACACCGGCTCGGTGATCGAGCACCAGCAGAGGTCGGGGATCAGCCTGACGCCCCGCGCGGTAAGCCGGGCGGCGGTGCCGTCCGCCTCGAGCGCCGCGAGCACCCCGCGCCCCAGCGTCAAGATCAGCGGCACGGCCAGCGGCCCCGGCCCGGCCGCGTCGAGCGCCGCGGCCAGCGCGGCGGCCTCGGTCGTCACCGCGTCGGCGTCGGGTGCGATCTGCCCGGCCTCGGGCGTCACCCCCTCGACATGCAGCATCGGCGCGGCCGAGGTGGTGCCGAAGGCCGCACAGAGCGCCTTGAGATCGTCCGCCCCCGCGCGGCCTGCGCCCCGGATCAGCGGGATGCGGTCGGGCGCGGCGGTTCCCGCGACCCAGCCGAGCAGCGGCCAGAAGGCATCGTCGGCCCCCGCGGGTCGCGTGACTTTGAGCACCCGCCGCGCCTGCCGGTTGGCGTCGAGATAGACCCCGGTGTCCGGCGCCACCCCGGTCAGCGCGATGCAGAGGTCGAGGAAATCCGGGTGCTTC
>QFNA01000112.1 GCA_003248395.1 Citromicrobium sp. | reverse complement strand
CGATTTCGCCGCGCTCGGCTTCGACGATGGGTAGGATCGTCGACAGGGCGATGGCGATTGCGGAGGAGAAATTCGTCGCCTCCTCCGGCCCCGGCGGGCAGAATGTGAACAAGGTGGCGACCGCGGTGCAATTGCGCGTCGACGTCTTCCAGCTGGGCTTGCCGCCCGATGCCTATGCGCGGCTGAAGGCCATTGCCGGAAGCAGGCTGACGCAGGACGGCGAAATCCTGATCAGCGCGAACGAACACCGGACGCAGGAACGCAATCGCGAAGCGGCGCGCGTGCGGCTGACCGCTTTGCTCGACGAGGCGCTGACCCCGCCGCGCAAGCGCAAGAAGAGCCGGTTGAACCGCGTGGGCAAGGTCAAGCGACTGAAGGCGAAGAAGGCACGCGGCGAAGTGAAGGCGAAACGCGGTCCGGTGAAGCTGTAGCCGCGCTTGACTTTTGCCCGTGAATCACACAAAGGGCGCGCCGGAACGGCGGTGCGATACGCGCCGCCCTTGTTTTTTCGGGCCGGACGGATTTCCCGCCGCCCTCATGAAAGATCTTAGGAACACGCCATGGCGAAGCCCGCAACCGTCAAGATCAAGCTCGTCTCGACCGCCGACACGGGCTTTTATTACGTGACGAAGAAGAACCCGCGTAACCACACGGAAAAGTTCACCTTCAAGAAATACGATCCGATCGCGCGTAAGCACGTCGAGTTCAAGGAAGCGAAGATCAAGTAATCTTCCTGAACGCCGGGAACCACCGGAATTCAGTGACGGTTCAATGCTCCGACTGTATCAGACGGAGCATGAGAAACTTGTCCCTAACACCCGCTAAACCGATTCGCGCCGCGCTGGCCCTGGGGCTGGCTGCGGCGCTTCCCGCGTCTGCCATCCTGGCACCTGCGCCCGTGGAGGCCGCCGCCGGCGATCTCGACAAGGCGGTGGCTGCGCTGCGCGGCATTTCGACCATGAAGGCCGATTTCACCCAGACCGATCGCAATGGCCAGTCGGTTGCCGGGGTGATGACGCTGAAACGGCCCGGCAAGATCCGCTTCGAATATGGCAATGGCGTACCCATGCTCGTCGTTTCGAACGGCAAGTCGCTGTATATGGTCGATTACGAGGTCAACCAAGTCCAGCGCTGGCCGATCAAGAACTCGCCGCTGGGCGCCTTGCTCGACCCGAGTCGCGACGTGAAGAAATACGGCAAGCTGGTCCCGACCCAGCACGACGATGTGGTCAGCATCGAGGTACGCGATCCGGGCCATCCGGAATATGGCGTAATGACGCTGATCTTCGCGCGCGACGGCAATTCGCCGGGCGGGCTGAGGCTGACGCACTGGGTGGCGCTCGATTCGCAGAATCACCGGACCACCGTGCGGCTGCGCAATCATCGCTACGGCGTGTCGGTCGCCGACAGCACATTCACCTTCAAGGACCCTCGTCGTTCGTCCCGTCGTCCGTGACGAACGGATAGGCGACGAAACGTTTACGCAATGCGACCTTATGCAGTCGTATGTTCATAGACGAGCAAGCCGATCGGCCATAAAACAGAACCTACGAAGCGGCGGACAGCGATTTCCCCCCTGTTGATCGCAAGGTCCACATAACCGCTTCGTTCCAAGCGTGACGAACGCTCACAAGGAAACCCTCGAGCCAATGCCCCCGGCTCGAGGGTTTTTTGTGTCCGGAGCCGGTTTCAGTCCCAGCCCCAGGCGGCGCGCATGATGTCGTAGATGACATTCTGTTCGATCACGCCGCGCGCCCGTTCCGCGCCCGGACCTTGTGCGTAGAGCGCGACATCCTCACCGCCATGTGTTTCCGATCCGGTGGGAACGAGCGACTGTTGGCGGGCGCGGACACCGGTTTCGGGCATGGGGCGCTTGCCCTCTGCATCGAGCGCCACCGCGCCGGGGCCGTTGGCATAGGAAAGCGTGGTGTAGGGCCTGCCATCGCGCGCCAGCGTCGGGCCTTCACCTGCCGGGCCATCTTCGCCGCCGCCTTCGGGTGGAACGACGAGGCCGAGGATGTCGTTGCCGCGCCGCGGGTAGCCCGCGATGGTAAAGACGTGGCTGTGATCGGCGGTGACGAGGATCAGGGTCTCCTCCGGATCGGTGTTGTCGATGGCGTGCTGGATCGCGCGGGCGAATTCGACCGCTTCCTCAAGCGCGTAGCCTGCCTGCCCGGCATGATGGCCGTGATCGATCCGGCCGCTTTCCACCATCAGGTAATAGCCGTCGGGATCGGCGGAGAGCCGCGCAATGGCGCTGGCGGTCATGTCGGTCAGGGTGGGCTCGCTGCTCTGCGCCTCGCGTTCGACCATGTAGGTCATGTGGCTGGGCGAGAAGAGGCCGAAGACCGGCTTGCCCTGCGGGGCGTTATCGAGTTCGGCGGCGGTTTCGACATAGGTGCCGCCGGTCTGCGTCGCCCATTCGGCGGGGAGGTCCGCGGAATCGTCGAGCCGCTGGCCGCCGCCCGTCTTGCCGAAAAAGGCCGCGCGGCCGCCGCCGAGTACGACGTCGAAGGGTGTTTCGACCAGTTGGCGGGCGATATCGGTGCAGCCTTGGCCGCGCTGATTGTCCGGAATGGCGGCATCGGCTTCCCAATCGCGGCTGACGCTGCGAGCATAGACCGCCGCGGGTGTGGCGTGGGTGATGCGCGCGGTGCTGACGATGCCGAGCGCGAGCCCGCGCTCATGCGCCTCTTCGCGCAGCAGTGGCAGCGCGTTCCCGCGGCCCGACGCGCAATCGCCCGCCGTAACGTCCGGACCATGACCAAGTACGCCGATATCGGTTTTGACCCCGGTGTTCATGGCGCTGGCCGTGCCGGCGCTGTCGGGCACCTGCGCATTCGTATTGTAGGTCTTGACCAGAGCGACATTGTCGAAGGTTTCGAAGGGCAGGACATGTTCCTCCCCCGTCTTGCCGAGTTGCTGCCCCGCATAGATGCGCGCCGCAGACACGGTAGATATGCCCATCCCGTCACCGATAAAGAGAATCACGTTCCTGGCGCGTTTTTGAGGGAGTGGCTGCGACTCGGTGTGCTATATCGAATGGCTTGAAGACGAAACCGTGACGCTTGCTGCATCGGCAGCCAATCCCTAGGTCAGGCCGCATGGTTTCAGTCGCTACTTGGAATATCAATTCGGTCCGCCTGCGGATGCCGATCGTCGAACGCTTTATCCGCGAACAGGCGCCCGACGTGCTCTGCCTGCAGGAGATCAAGTGCCAGGAGCACCAGTTTCCCTACGAGGCGTTCCGCGCATTGGGATACGAGCATTTCGCCGTGCACGGGCAAAAGGGTTATCACGGCGTGGCGACGGTCTCGAAAACGCCGATCCGCGAATTTTCGCGGCATGACTGGCAGGACAATGGCGAAGCGCGGCATGTCGGCGTCGAGCTGACCGATCATCAGGGCATGATTATCGAGAATGTCTACATCCCCGCAGGTGGCGACGAACCCGACCGCGAGATCAATCCGAAGTTCGGCCAGAAGCTCGATTTCCTCGAGCGAATGGCGCGCTGGGCGGATGCCATCGACCGGCCGACGCTGATCCTCGGCGATTTCAACGTTGCGCCGCTCGAAAGCGATGTGTGGAACCACAAGCAATTGCTCAAGGTCGTCAGCCATACGCCGATCGAAGTGGAAAGCCTGCAACGCTTCATGGACGCGCACGGCTGGGCCGATATCGGGCGCGAACATATCGCGGCGCCCGAACGCTATTACAGCTGGTGGAGCTATCGCGCGAAAGACTGGAAGGCGAATGATCGCGGACGCCGCCTCGACCATATGTGGGCCAGCCCGGAGCTGGCGAAGCAGGCGACTGGTCATTCGGTCCACGAATATGCACGCGACTGGGAAAAGCCGTCCGACCACGTCCCGCTGGTGACGGAATTCAGCCTCTGACGGAGCCGTCGCCTTCACGCCGGGCGGCGCTGGCGGTGGACGCGCTGCGCCACGGCTGGCCGCTGGCGATCGAGGGTGCACCGCTGTTGCAGCCGGTGGAGACGGCATTTTCGGAGGTTTCCGGCGAAACCATGCTCGTGTCCGCCAGCCGTGCCGCCACGCTGAAGCTTGCCAACCAGCGCGAAGCCGCCGTTCCGCGCACGCCGGTCCTGCTGCGCGGGGCGGAGGGTTTCGACCTGCCTGCCGCGCTGGCGGTGGCCGATCCCGCGCTTGACTTGCAAAGCCCGCTGAAGGGGCCGTTCAAGGCGCTGGCGCTCGAATGGGAGGAACAGGCCCGCGTCGCGCTCGATCTGGCGCGTATCGCGGGTATCCTTCCCGCATTCCTTGTCGATCCTTCGGGGGCGGCAGAGCCGGCAGCGCTGAAGGCGGGCGACCTTGCGGCATTCACCGATGCCTCGCGCCTGCGTATCGCCACCCGCTCCAGATTGCCGGTCGCCGCTGCGGAAGACGCGCGGGTGGTAGCCTTCCGCAGCCCCGATGATACGCGCGAACATGTTGCGCTGGTCATCGGCGAACAGCGGGCCGACCGCGCGCCGCTGGTGCGCCTACATTCGGAATGCCTGACCGGGGACATCCTCGGCAGCCTGAAATGTGATTGCGGCCCGCAGCTCGATGCGGCGCTGCATGCCATGGCACAGGAAGCCGCGATGGGTGGCTGGGGCGTGCTGCTCTATATGCGGCAGGAAGGGCGCGGGATCGGCCTCGTCAACAAGCTGCGCGCCTATCGGCTGCAGGATCAGGGTTTCGACACGGTCGATGCCAATACGCGGCTGGGCCTGCCCGACGAGGCGCGCGACTTTCCCACCGCCGCGCGTATGCTCGAGCTCTTGGGCGTGAGCGAGATCCGCTTGATGACGAACAATCCCGCCAAGGTGGCAGCGCTGGAGGGGCAAGGCATCGCCGTTGCTGAGCGCGTGCCGCATTCGCTGCCCGATAATCCGCACAACACGCGCTATCTCGCCACCAAGCGTGACCGGGCGGGGCATTTGTTGCCGTGAGCGCAGTTACGATCCGCGAGGAAGGCGCAGGTGACGCGGCGACGATCCACGCGCTGACCAAAGCGGCGTTTCGCGACATGCCATTCAGCGATGGTGACGAGCAGGAACTCGTGAACCGGCTGCGCGCCGATGGCGATCTGTTGCTGTCGCTGGTGGCGGAAGATGCGGAAAGGATCGTCGGGCACATAGCCTTTTCGCCGGTCACGATTTCGGACGGGACGACCGGATGGTTCGGTCTCGGTCCGGTCAGCGTATGGCCCGAATTGCAGCGGCAGGGGATCGGCGCGGCGCTGATCCGCGAAGGGCTTGCCAGCATGGCCGCGATGGGGGCGCGGGGAATCGTGCTGCTGGGTTCGACCGACTATTATCCACGCTTCGGGTTCGAGCACGATCCGGGTCTGGCCTTTCCCGGACCACCGGCGGAGTATTTCCAGCGGCTGGTACTGGAAGGCAGCGCCCCCACCGGGACCGTGACCTACGCGCCCGCCTTCGGCTGAAGTCGCTTGCCGATGGCCTGTCCCATGCGGACGCTGTCGCCGGCCTTCAGACCTTCGTCCCATGCGACCCGCCCGGGTTCGAACAGGAGCACCACCGTCGATCCGAGGATGAATCGCCCCATTTCATCGCCCGCTGCAAAGCTGTGCGCAGCTGCGTCGAAGCTTTCACGGATGAGTTTGGGATGGTGCGTTTCGACGAGGCCCGACCACACGGTTTCGATTCCCGCGACGATCATGGCGCCGACCATCACGCTGGCGAAGATGCCGTCGGGGCCGGTGAACAGGCAGGCGAGCCGTTCGTTGCGCGCGAACAGCCCGTCGACATTTTCGGCCGTGACCTGGTTCACCGAGAACAGGTCGCCCGGCACATAGGTTGTCGAGGCAAGCGAACCCGATGCAGGCATGTGGACGCGGTGATAGTCGCGCGGGGAAAGGTAGATTGTGGCGAAGCTGCCGCCTTCGAAACGTTGCGCCGCTTCCTCGTCACCGCCGAGCAATTGCGTGGCGGTGAAATGGCGCCCTTTCGCCTGGAAAATACGGTCTTCCTCGATCCGGCCGATCTGGCTGACCGCGCCATCGGCGGGGCTGAGGATATGGGTGGCGCTGTCCGCCAGCGGGCGGACGCCGGGTTTCAGCTCGCGCGTGAAGAAATCGTTGAAGCTCCTGAACTGCTCCACGCCGCGCGCTGCTTCGCCCATGTCGACATCATAGGCGTCGATAAACCGGCAGATCAGCAGGTTCTTGAGCCACGGGCTTTCGCTCGAGGCGATCTTTCCCGCGGCGCGCGAGACGGCATGATGCGGGAGCGCGTGCTGCAACCTGATGAAGGGCGATGTCATGTCGGGAAGCCTTAACCGCGCGGTGGCTCAGCGCAACTGGCTGTCCTTGCTGCCGCGGCGGTTGATGCCCGATTGCCGGACCGCGGCATCGCGGCCCGACTGGCAGGCGACGCAGGTGCGCACGCCGGGCAGGGCCTCGCGCCGCCTTTCGGGAATGGCCTCGCCGCATTCGTCGCAATATTCGGCGCTTTCGCCCTTGGGCATGCGCGCGCGGGCGGCGCTGACCGCGTCGCTCACCGTATCGTCGATCTGGTCCTGAACCGCGCCATCGCGCGCCCATCCGCCTGCCATCTTGTATCTCCTTGTCCGCTCAACGGGCAAGGAAGCGCGGCTGTTCCTCAGCGCTTCTCGTAGCGTTTCAGCCCGGGACCGAGGCGATTGTTGCGAATGTCCAGCGCGTCGCCTGTCCAGTCGGCGACAAAGGCCGGCTCGCGCGCAACGCCCGGTGCCATGCGGGCGTCGTTGCCCGAAATGACCAGCCCGTCGGAGCTGTATTCGCCCCCTTCTGCACCGACGGCGATGAACGCCGACCAGTTTTCCTTGTCCTTGCCCTGGACGAACCAGTTGCCCGAAACCGAGCCATTACCGCCAGCGGGCAGATCGACCATGTAGTTGGTCTTGCGGCCCTTGCTGTCGTCGAAACTGTTGTCGTCGATCACATTGCGGGCCGCTCGCGATTTCACATAGTGTCCGCCGCGTCCTTCCTCGAACCGGCTGCGGGTGATTTCCACCTCGCCATAGGTCCCGGCATAGATCGAATGCGCACAGCCGCCGGAAAACTCGCACGTGCCGAGCCGCGTGAAGGTCGATTTGTCGATCGTCATCCGGCTGTCGCGATCGTTGACGGTCAGGATGCCCTGCTGACTGTCGCGAAACCAGCTCTGCGAAATATCGAGCGTGCCGTCTTCGAGCCGGATACCCGCGCCATTGCCATCGGGCACCTCGATCCCGCTGAACACCAGCCCTTCGACCCGCGCGCCCCGTCCGCGCAGCACCAGCGCGGCCTTGCCTTCGCAGGCGGTGCCCGAAAGCTGCGCCGTGCCGGGATCGATCGCGCGATAGGTGATCATGCCGGTGGTCTGCACCGCGCATTGCGCATGTTCGCCGGGAGCGACTTCGATCGTGCCTTCGCCATCGCCGATCGCGTCCACCGCCTGTTGCAGGCTGGCGAACTGGCGACCGGTCTCGGCAATCGAGAACGGGGTTGCCGACGGCTGGGCCAGCACGGTGGCGATCGGAATGGCGGCAATCGCAAACCCGCCGACTAGGGCGAGCACCCAGCGGGGCAGGCGGTCTGCGTGGGAATCGCGCCTAATTCGCGGATCGCTGCGGTTTGCGCAAGCTACTGCTCGCCGGATGCGTTGGCGCGGACGAATTCGGCGATGCTGTCGGCGAGACCATCGGCCAGCGGCAGCGAGGCATCGGTGTAGGTTGCGAGATTGGCCATGCGGTCGTCGCTCGCCACATCCTTGAGCACATGCGTCATGTCGGCGAACTCGGCATAGGTGGCATCCGGCCGCGCGGCACGTAGCGCTGCGGCATCGGCCGCGGTCGCCTGGATGTCTCGCCCGCCTTGGACGATCAGCATCGGCACGTCGCCTTGCGAAGCCAGCGCGGTGGGATCGCGGCGCATCATGTCGATCAGGAACGGCTGGACCTGCGGCGCGAAGACCTGCTGGAGCGCGGGGTGGAAGGCGGTAACGTCGACCGTTTCGCCGCGCTCGAGCGTATCGATGGCGGAGAGCGCGTCGGCGAGCAGCGGGGCATTCGCGGGATTGGCGCGGAACTGGTCGCGCATGATATCGCCTATCGGGCGACCGGGCGTTGCGACAAGTATCACTCCGCACAGATCGTCGATCTGCGTCATCGCCTCGAGCGCAACCAGGCCGCCCTCGCTATGGCCAAGGAGAAATACGCATTGATTCGGATCACGCGCGCGCAATGCCGTGGTCCAGCTCTGCAGATCGGTCGCGTAATCGGAAATGGTGACGGCATTGGCGTCGGCCAGCGCCGCCTTGCTTCCGAACATGCCGCGCTTGTCGATCCGCAGAGTGGCGACACCCTTCTCTGCGAGTGCCTCTGCCAGGAGTCGATAGGGCGCGGCAGTAACGCCGAGCGGGTTGTTGCCGTCACGATCGGTCGGGCCGGAGCCGGGAACGATGACGACGGTCGCCTTGAATCCCTCGGGCGAAAGCAGCGTGCCGGCGAGATTGCCTTCCGGCCCGGATGCGGTCAGTTCGACGGAGGTCTGCGCAATGGCTGAGGATCCGAACAGCATGGTGGCGAGTGCGGCGGTTGCGACGGCTGTCTGGCGCACGGTGTTTCTCCTGATGCGTGGGTCGGTGGCTCGCATTCTACCTCTGCTCCTTCTTCGGTCGACCGCGACGCGGGCGGGTCGAGCCAGCCGCTCGACCGCGGCGTGTACAGCCGGATCGAGACGGAGGGCAAAGGCTTTCTTCTTGCTCATCGAAACGATTAGCGCATGTGTCCGGTCAATAGAGCGATCCGGCGTTCACGACCGGATGCGCCTCGCGTTCGCCGCACAGGACGACCATCAGATTGCTGACCATGGCGGCGCGCCGTTCGTCGTCGAGATCGACGATATTGTCCTGGCTGAGCTTGATCAGCGCATCCTCCACCATGCCGACCGCGCCCATGACGAGTTTGGCGCGCGCGGCGATGACGGCCTCTGCCTGCTGGCGGCGGAGCATGGCGCTGGCGATTTCGGGAGCATAGGCGAGATGGGTAAGACCCGCCTCGTCGACGACGATTCCCGCGACCTTGAGCCGGTCGTTCAGTTCTTCGAGCAGTTCGCGGTTGATGACATCGGCTCCGCCACGGAGCGTCACCTCCTCGCCTTCGAAATCGTCATAGGGATGACGCGATCCGACGGTGCGCAGGCCGGCCTCTATCTGGATGTTCACGAATTGCTTGTAATCGTCGACATCGAAGCTGGCCTGTGCCGTGTCGCGCACGCGCCATACGACGTTGCAGGCGATTTCGATGGGGTTGCCGCGCAAATCGTTGATCTTGACGCGTTCGGAATGGACATTGTGCGCGCGGGCCGAAATCTTCTGGCGCATGATCCATGGCCAGACCCAGCGCAATCCTTCGGTCCGTTCGGTCCCGCGATATTCACCGAACAGCGTCAGGACGGCCGCCTGATTGGGCTGCAGCATGAAAAAGCCGATCGAAACGACCAGCAGCGCGAAAACCGAAAACACGATCGACCCGACGAACAGGAACTTCGCCCCGCTGCCTGCACCATCGCCGGGGGCGAGTGCCGGCACGCCAACCCCCGCGACGACGAGAATGGCGAGCAGGACGAGCAGCATGATATAGCCGTTGAAGCTGGACCCGCGCCGCTCCGTGCTGGTCTTCATTCCGGTAAGCTCGACAGACATCCCACACTCCTTTCGATATAATTATGATATCACATTTATATCGTGATCGAGCCGGTGTCAATGATTGGCAATCTCGCGCAGGAAGCGATCGCCATAGGCGTCGAGCTTTTTCCGCCCGACACCGCCGATCCGGCCCAGCTCGCTCATGCTCCGCGGGCGCGTTGCAGCCATATCGCGCAGCGTCGAATCGTGGAACACGACATAGGGCGGAACCTGCGCTTCCTCTGCCAGCTCTCTGCGCAATTCGCGCAAGGCATCGAAGAGCGGATCGCCCACGGGATTGGCTGGCGCGTCGCCGCTGCCCCTGCGTGAGCGGCGCGGGGGCACCACGATTTCCACCGCAGTTTCGCCCTTCAATATCGCCCGGGCAGAGCCGCCGAGTGCCAGACCGCCATGCTCTGTTGCGACAAGATCGCCGCGTGCCTGCAGTGCGCGCGACACGGGCTGGAGCAGCCGTGCATCCTCACCCTCCACGATGCCGAACACACTCAGGCGGTCGTGACCGCGCTGGCGCACGCGGTCGTCCTGGCTGCCGGTGAGGACTTTCTGCAAATGGCCCATGCCGAAACTCTGCCCGGTGCGATAGACCGCCGACAGCAGCTTGCGGGCAAGCTGGGTTACATCGGTGACGCCCGGGCTTTCCAGGCAATTGTCGCAATTGCCGCAGCTCTCGGGCGGGTCCTCCCCGAAATGGCGGAGCAACACAGCGCGGCGGCATCCGGCCGTTTCGACCAGTCCGGCCAGCACATCGAGCCGCGCACGCTCGGCATTGCGACGTGTGTCGTCGACTTCTGCCAGCCTTTGACGCGCGGTGGCGAAATCGCTCGCGCCCCAGAACATCGTCGCGCCTGCCGGATCGCCATCGCGTCCGGCGCGTCCCGTTTCCTGATAATAGGCCTCGATCGATTTGGGGATGCCGACATGCGCGACGAAACGCACGTCGGGCTTGTCGATGCCCATGCCGAAAGCGACGGTCGCGACAATCACCATGTCCTCGCTCGCCACGAAGGCGGCCTGGTTGGCCGCGCGCACCTGCGCATCGAGCCCGGCATGGTAGGGGCGCACGGGCCGTCCGGTCGCCGCTGCGAGCCTTGCGGCAAGATCCTCCACCTTCCGGCGGGTCGGAGCATAGACGATGCCGGGCCCGGGCCGTTCGACCATCAGCGTCGCGAGTTGGCGCACCGGGTTGTCGCGATGCCGGATGGCGTAGCGGATGTTGGGCCTGTCGAACCCGGCCAGGACCAGTCCGTCTTCCGGAATGCCGAGCTGGGCCATGATGTCGGCGCGCGTCTGCCGGTCGGCCGTGGCTGTCAGGGCGAGGCGGGGAACCTGGGGAAAGGCGTCCAGCAGCGGCAAGAGCTGGCGATAGTCGGGGCGAAAGTCGTGCCCCCATTCGGACACGCAATGCGCTTCGTCGACGGCGAACAGCGATAGGGGGGACGCCGAGAGAAACTCGCGAAAGCCCGGCTGGCTCGCGCGTTCGGGCGCGACATAGAGCAGGTCGAGCTCGCCGGCACGGAAGGCGTCCTGTGTCTCGCGCCAGTCGGCATCGGCGCTGGTGAGGGTGGCCGCGCGAATCCCGTTCGCCCGCGCACTGCGCAACTGGTCCTGCATCAGCGCGATGAGCGGGCTGATGACCACGCAAGTACCGCTCAACGTCGTGGCGGGAAGCTGGTAGGTCAGCGACTTGCCCGCCCCGGTCGGCATGACCGCGAGCGTCGATTTGCCGGCAAGCACGCGGTCGACCACATCCGCCTGCCGACCCCGAAAATCGTCGAAACCGAACGTCTTGCGCAATTCCGCACGCGCATTGTCGAGCATCGGGGAGGTGGATGGCATGGAGGACCAATTGCGGGATGGCGGCGGCATCGCAATGGCCGATGGCGATTTTTCCCTTGGCCATGTGGGCAGCACGGGACTATTTAGCGGGCGTCCACGCTGATCGGCACGTTGCCGGCTGGCGTCATCACCAGGGAGTATTTGCAATGAAGTTCCGTATTGCCGCAGTCGCTGCAGCATCGATCGCCCTCGCCGCATGTGGCAGCAATGAAGAGGTTTCGACCGAGGCCGAGGCTGACACCGTTGAGGTCGCTGCCGATGAAGCCATGGCCCCGGTCGAGGAAGAACCGATTGCCGATCCGGCTGCGAATGCCGTTGTCGAGCGCGCCGATAACGCCGCCGATCGCGCCGAAGCCGCTGCCGACGAAGCCGAAGCCGCTGCCGCGTCGGTCGAGGAAGCCGGCGACAACGCTGCGGAAACCGCAGAAGCAGCAATGGACGCGATGGGCGAATAATCGCACCACGCAACCGAAGTTGTGGCGGCGGATCGGGCTTGGCCCGGTCCGCCGCCTTTTCGTAGCGTCCTTTGAACCGGGGCGATGCGCGGCTAATCACTCCTGCACCCGACTCGGACAGATGTGCCGACAGCTTCGAGGGAGAGACCGGGATGAGCCGAACTGCCGCAACCGATGCGAATGCCCGGAACCCGGGCATGGATCCGGACACTTTCGACCAGTTTCTCGAACAGCTTGAACGCTACGTTCGCGAGCGTCTGCTCCCGGCCGAAAAGGACGTGATCGAGCAGGACAAGGTCCCCGACGATATCCTTGCCGAAATGAAGGACATGGGCCTGTTCGGCCTCACCGTTCCGGAAGACTATGGCGGCGCAGGGCTCAATATCACGCAATACGCCAGGGTCGTCCAGACCATGGCCTATGCCGCACCGGCGTTCCGTTCGATATTCTCGATCAATGTCGGCATGTTCAATTCCGCCATCAAGAACGGCGGCACCGACGCGCAGAAGGCCGAATGGTGGCCGCGCATCGCTAGGGGCGAGATTGCCTGTTTCGGCCTCACCGAGCCCGGCAGCGGGTCCGACAGCGCCGCGATGCAGACGATGGCCCGGCCCGATCCCGATGGGAACGGGTGGATCCTCAACGGCACCAAGCGCTACATCACCCGGACAAGAAGATGGGCCAGTCGGGCAGCCATATTTCCGATGTCATGCTCGACGATGTGCATGTGCCGGGCGAGGCCTTGCTCGGCGGCGAGACGGGGCAGGGCTTCCGCTTCGCCATGATGAGCCTCGACAACGGACGCATCTCGGTCGGCGCGGCCAGCGCGGGCTATGCGCGCCGCGCGCTCGACAGTGCGACCAAATACGCGACCGAGCGGCAGGCCTTCGGGGAACCCATTGCCAATTTCCAGCTCATCCAGCAAATGCTCGCCGAAAGCTGGACCGAAATCTACGCCGCCGAGGCGATGATGGCGGACGTCACGGCACGCGTGGACCGGGGCGAGGACACGGTGAAGCACGCCGCCGCCTTCAAGGTCTTCGCCTCCGAAATGTGCGGCCGCGTGGTCGACCGCGTGGTGCAGATCTATGGCGGCGCGGGCTATCTCGCCGAATATGATGCTGAACGGTTCTTCCGCGATGCGCGCATCTACCGCATCTACGAAGGCACGACGCAAATCCTGCAGCTACAGATCGCCAAGCGCATGCTGCGCGAATATGCGGAGGGCCTCTGAGGGGTGTATAACCTCCTCGACGATCTCTCGATCATCGAAGCCTCCAGCTTCGTCGCTTCGCCCACCGCTGGCCTCTACTGCGCACAGATGGGGGCGGAGGTGATCCGCGTCGATCACAAGGAAGGCGGTCTCGATTACGATCGCTATATGCTCACCAAGGAGGGGCGCTCGCTCAGCTGGGAGAACCTCAACCGGGCGAAGAAATCGGTCGCGCTGGATCTGCGCAGTGGTGAGGGGCGCGAACTGCTGGTGGAACTGGCCGCCAGGAGCGGCAATCTCATCACCAACCTGCCGGAAAAGAGCTTCCTCTCGCACGAGGCTGTCGCAGCGAAATGTCCCGACCTTGTCAGCGTGCGCATCATGGGCTGGCACGACGGGCGGCAGGCGATGGATTTCACCGTCAACGCCGCCAGCGGGTATCCGCTGATGTGCGGGCCTGAAGAATGGCAACCGGAAACTGCACCGCCGGTCAACCAGGTCCTGCCCGCATGGGACTTCATCACCGGTGCCTATTGCGCCTTCGCTCTGGTCGCGGCGATCCGCCACCGCGACCATACGGGCGAGGGCAGCGAATTGCGCGTACCGCTGGGCGATGTCGCCATCGGCACGGTCGCCAACAGCGGGGCGATGGCCGAAATGCTCTATCGCGGCGGCGACCGCGAACGGCTGGGCAATGCCATCTGGGGCGCGTTCGGGCGCGATTTTCGCACGAAAGACGGCGTGCGTTTCATGGTTGCCGCCTTGACCGCGAAACAATGGGATGGACTGGTGGCGGCATTCGATCTCGCCGTCGACATTGCGACACTGGAGCAGGAAACGGGCGTCCGCTTCGCCGACGGCGACCGGCCACGTTTCGAGCATCGGCAGGCGCTGTTCGACCTGTTCCAGCGTCGGGCCGAAACCATGGACTGGTCCGAACTGCAGCGGCGCATGGGCGAACATGGCTGCACCTTCGAACGCTATCGCACGATGTATGAAGCGGCGAACGATCCGGTGCTGATCGCGCAGAATCCGCTTTTCACGCACACGAGTGCAAACCCTTCCGGTTTCGAATACCCGGCCACGCGCAGCTTTGCCAACATTCCTTCCCGCGATGCGGGTGCGCCGGCGCCCGCGCCATACCTGGGGGAACATACCGAGCAGATCCTGGCCGAACGTCTCGGGCTGTCCTCGGGTGTGATCGCAGACCTGGTGGATCGTGATGTGGCCAGACTGTCGGACCGGGCGAAGTGAGGGCCCGTCCTCCATTGAACTTTCCTACACCGGCGGTTCCATGCCATGCTGACATGGTGGAAACCTCTCGAAACCTTCCTTTTTCATTGTGCCTTGTCGTCGGTTCTCGGGCGAACCGAAGTTTGACTTCAGGACAGTGTAACACGTGTAACATTTCGCCGATTTCAGAGGGTTAGCATGATCCAATTACGCCGCGTCGCCATTTGCAAACCCCTCCGCACACCTGTCGGCAAGTTCCTCGGCAGCCTCGCGCCGCTCGAGGCGGGAGAACTTGGCGCGATCATCATCAAGGCGCTTGTCGAGCGTTCCGGCGTGGACCCGATGCGCGTCGACGATGTGGTGTTCAGCCAAGGCTATGGCAGCGGTGAAGCGCCTGCCATCGGGCGCTGGAGTTGGCTCGCCGCTGGCTACCCCGTCGAAGTGCCCGGCATGCAGCTCGACCGGCGCTGCGGATCGGGCCTGCAGGCGGTCGCGACAGCGGCGATGATGGTCCAGACCGGTGTTGCCGACTGCGTCCTTGCGGGCGGGGTCGAGAGCATGTCCAATGTGGAGCATTACACCACCAAGGCGCGCCACGGTGCGCGGCTGGGCGACATGGTGCTGTGGGATCGCCTCACGCGCGGTCGCTTGATGAGCCAGCCGATCGAGCGGTTCGGTGTCATCACGGGCATGATCGAGACGGCGGAAAATCTCGCCAAGGACTATGGCATCAGTCGCGAGGCATCGGACGAATTCGCGGTGCGCAGTCACCGGAACGCCGCAAGGGCATGGCAGGAAGGAAAGTTCGACGATCAACTGGTGCCGGTCGAAATCCCGCAGCGGCGTGGCGACCCGGTTGTCTTCGCCAGGGACGAGGGCTTCCGCGAGGATGCCGACATGGAGAGCCTGTCGAAACTCCGCCCCATCGATGGCCAGCGCGACGCGCAAGCGATCGTCACCGCGGGCAATGCCAGCCAGCAGAACGATGCCGCAGCCGCCTGCCTCGTGGTGGCGGAAGACAAGGTCGAGGAACTCGGTCTCGAACCGATCCTGTGGTTCCATTCGTGGAGTGCGGCGGGCTGCGATCCGTCGCGCACTCAACGAGGCCTTCGCCCCGCAGGCGCTTGCCGTGCTGAAGGGCTGGGGCTTTGCCGAAGACGACAGCCGCCGCGATATCGTCAACGTCAACGGTTCAGGCATTTCGCTCGGCCACCCCATCGGCGCGACGGGTATCCGAATCCTTGCCGACATGGCGCAAGAAATGCAGCGGCGCGAAGTGCGCTATGGCCTCGAAACCATGTGCATCGGCGGCGGGCAGGGCATGGCCGCCGTCTTCGAGCGCGCGGCCTGATGCAGGACTGGTCGAACTGGATCGGGCGTGAAGTGCGTGCGCAGGACCGTCTGGACCCGGCGCTCGCAACGCGGTGGTGTGCGACGTTCGATTTGGTCCTGCCAGCCGACGGAACCATGCCGCAGGGGATTCACCTATGCTTGTGCACCCCCGAAACGCGCACGGGACAGCTCGGAGGGGACGGCCATCCCCAGCGGCGCGGCGACGATGAAAGCTTCCTGCCGCCCATACCCTTGCCCAGGCGGATGTGGGCATCGAGTGCGATGCAGTTTCACGCGCCGATCGCCGTGGGCGCGACCATTGAACGGCTAAGCACAATCGTCGGAATCGAGGCCAAGTCTGGCAGCCGCGGCGACATGGTGTTCGTCGAGGTCGACCACGAGACTTCCGCCGACGGGCAACTGGCCGTGCGCGAGCGGCAGACACTGGTCTATCTTGCCGCGCTTGCGGAGGATGCGCCGCTGGCTCCGCCAGAGACCGGCAGCGATGGTTTCGATCCGGCGGGCTGGCATTTGCAGCGCGTCATCGTTCCCGACGAGACGTTGCTGTTCCGCTATTCCGCGCTGACGTTCAATTCGCACCGTATTCACTACGATGCGCCCTATGCGCGCGAGATCGAGCGTTATCGCGGGCTGGTGGTGCACGGACCTCTGACGGCGAGCCTGATGCTCCAGCTTGCGGCAGAGCGATTTGGCGAGAACCGGCTGTCGCACTTCCGTTTTCGTGGCGTAAGCCCGGCCATCGTCAACGAGCCGCTCAACCTCGTGATCCGGGGCGAGGGCGAGACCATCGAACTGGGCGCTTATGCGAATGACGGGCGGCAGATTACTGCGGCTACCGCCACCCTGGATCAGGCCGCGGAATAGGGCGGCAATGGCCCGATGCTGCCGTAAGTTTCGGGCGAGAGTTCATGCTCGAGTTCAGGAAACACGATATCCGGCGGCGCAATCTGCGTGTCGGGCAGGCGGTCGAGCAGGTCGCGCACCAGGGTCAGCCGTCCCAATTTCTGATCGTTGAAATCGACCAGCGTCCACGGTGCCCAGTCGGTGTGGGTCCGCGCCAGCATCGCTTCCCTGGCGGCAGTATATTCGTCATATTTTTCTCGCGCTGCCAGATCGACGGGCGACAGCTTCCAGCGCTTGAGCGGATCTTCCAGCCGTTCGCGCAATCGCTCTTCCTGCTTTTCCTGATCCGCCCCAAGCCAGTATTTGAGCAGAATGATGCCGTCATCGACCAGCAAGCGCTCGAACGTGGGCACCTGCTTAAGGAAGGCTTCGATCTGGTCCGGCGACGCATAGCCCATCACCTTTTCGACCCCGGCGCGATTGTACCAGCTGCGGTCGAACAGCACGATCTCACCGGCACTCGGCAAATGATGCACGTACCGCTGGAAATACCACTGGCTCTGCTCGGTCTCGGTCGGCTTGGGCAGGGCGACGACGCGGCACTGGCGCGGGTTGAGCCCATCCGAAACCGCGCGGATCGCGCCGCCCTTGCCCGCAGTATCGCGTCCTTCGAAGATAACGACCACACGCTGGCCGGTCGCCTTTACCCAGCGGGCCATGGACACGAGTTCGGCGCGCATCGGTTCGAGCAGCGCGTCGTATTGTTTTTTCTTCATCGGAGCACCTCTAAAATCCGAACACAGGTTTGTCAGTGAAGCGGAAAGGTAGTAACCTGCGCAACAATATGGCGACACTAGCAGAACCCGAACAGGATTTTACCCACCTTCCCGAAATGCCCGAAGGCGTTTTCACTGCACCGCTCAAAAAGCCAGAGCATGTCGGCGAGGATTGGCTCGAGCCCAAACAGACCGAATACGATAGCGACGACGACGCTATCTGGAACGACCTTTTCGAACGGCAGATGGACGTGCTGCCCGGACGCGCGGCCAGCGCTTTCATGGCGGGATTGCAAAAACTCAATCTGAACCGTGGCGGCGTGCCGGAATTCGGCAAATTGTCCGAAGATCTTGGTGCGCTGACCGGGTGGAGCGTGGTGCCCGTGCCCATGCTGATACCCGATCATGTGTTCTTCTGGCATCTGGCAAACCGGCGCTTTCCGGCGGGCAATTTCATCCGTACGCGCCAGACGTTCGACTACATTCAGGAGCCCGACGTTTTCCACGACGTCTTCGGTCACGTGCCCATGCTGACCGATCCGGTCTATGCCGATTACATGCAGGAATACGGCCGCGCGGGCTGGAAGGCGATGCGCTACAACCGGCTTAAAGCGCTCGGCTCGCTATACTGGTACACGGTGGAGTTCGGACTGATCCGCGAAGCCGAAGGGATCAAGGCCTATGGTGCCGGCATCCTGTCCGGCCCGACCGAGGTGGTCTATGCCACCGAAGCCAAGAGCCCCAATCGGATCATGCTCAACGTCGATCGCGTCATGCGGACGGATTACGTCATCAGCGACTTGCAACCGACCTATTTCGTGATCGACAGCTTCGAAGACCTGTATCATCAGACGGTCGAGCGGGATTTCGACAAGCTCTATCGCAGCCTGGGTGCCGGCTTCACATACGCCAACACAGCGGTGATCGACGTCGATTACGTGGTCAACGAAGGCACGCTGGAATATACGCTCCGCGGTGGACGCGGGAGTGGTGCGGAGCCGACGTAGAGCCAACATCTACTTCCGTTGTTGAGTACAACAAGAAACGGCCCCGAAGCATCGCTCCGGGGCCGATCTTTTTTCATCTCGAAGAGACGAAGATTACATGGGGTCCGCTTCGGTGGTTTCCGTGGTGTCGACCACTTCACCTTCGTCCATGGCTTCGCCCTGCTCTTCCATAGCGTCTGCCTGGTCTTCAGCCTGATCGGTGATGGCGTCTTCCTGCGCATCGGTGATCTGGCCGGCTTCTTCCATGGCTTCGGCTTCTTCGTTCACCATTTCGGCGTTCTGTTCGCCAGCGTCTTCCATGGCGTTTTCGTTCGCGCCGTCGCATGCAGCGAGACCGAGCGACATGGCAGCAGCCGAAGCGACGATGGTAAGCTTGTTGAATTTCATAACTCTTCCCCTTGGATTGAGAGGCACCGTCCTTAGCAATGGTGCCACCACTTGGTAAGACAAATTTTCGCCTTAAATCGATTTTCGTGTCAGATTTCCTGACCCGACGATCGCTGGCGAAGCACATGGTACAGGGCGATGAGAACGACCGCGCCGAGCATTGCCCAAAGCAGGGTCGTGGCACGAACGCCGCCAAGCAGGTTGGCACCCGTCAGGGCGATCCCCACGATCAGCGAACCAAGCGTACCGGCCATGATGGAGCGGGCGATGCCGCTGCCGTCTTCTATGCGTGTCACGATCGTTGCCAGCCAGCCCAAGGCTGCGCCGGCGATGATCAGGATTAGCAAGCCCATCTTTCGTTTCCAAACTGCACTCGCACGATCAATCCGCCTGGTATCGCTTGGTTCCGGGAATGTGACAAAAAAAAGGCGAAATGCGAGATGAACGGAAGGGGTGCTGCAAGGCACTTAGCCTAGCGTCAGCCACGCGATCGCGAATCCGCCGATCAGAATGCGATACCATGCGAAGGGGGCAAACCCATGCTTGCTGACATAGGCGACGAACAGCCGAATGACGGCGAGCGCAGTCAGAAAGGCAGCCACGAAGCCCAATCCGATCTCTGTCCAGCTGATCAGCGCCTCTCCGCGAAGCAGCGCCGGCTCGTCGATCAGTTTCACCGTCGCCGCGCCGAGCATCGTGGGAACGGCGAGGAAGAACGAGAATTCAGCCGCAGTCTTGCGACCGACACCCATGGCGAGCGCGCCGAGAATGCTCGATGCAGAGCGACTGGTGCCGGGAATCATCGCAAGGCATTGCGCCAGCCCGATGGCCAGCGACGTTTTCCACGATAGAGCCGCGACCCCTGTATCCTCGCGCGGCGGAATGTTGCGCTCGAGAATCAATATTGCAATTCCGCCTACGACGAGCGCCACTGCAACCACGAGGGGACTCTCGAGCATGGCGTCGATCGCATCCTTCGCCAGAAGGCCGATGAACGCGGCGGGTACGAAGCCCAGCAGGATGTTGCGAGTGAAGCGGACGGATTCTCTGTCCCATGACAGAAGGCCGGTGCCCATTTTCCAGAACAGCGACCAGTAGGACACAACCACCGCCAGAATTGCGCCGAGCTGGATGATGATATTGAACTGGCGCCATTGTGCCGGGTCGTAGCCGAAAAATGCCTGTGCCAGAATGAGGTGGCCGGTCGAGGAGACCGGCAGGAATTCGGTCAGTCCCTCGAGTATCCCAAGCAGTATAGCGGTAATGGTATTGTCCATAAGCGGGGCCTCATGGAGAAAGGGCGGGACAAGTCAAGCGACCTGTCCCGCCCCGATGCGGCTGTCTGGCAGCGCGTAGCGCTTACCAGATGCGAATGCGCTCTTCGGGCGGAAGGTACAGATCGTCGTTGGGCGTGACGCCAAAGGCTTCGTACCATTCGTCCATGTTCCGCACGACGCCGTTGGTCCGGTATTCCTCGGGGCTGTGCGAATCGGTGCGCAGGCGATTGCGGTAATTGTCTTCGCGCTGCTGCGCGCGCCAGACCTGCGCCCAGGCGAGGAAAAATCGCTGATCGCCGGTCAGCCCGTCGATCACCTTGTCCTCCTTGCCGTTGAGGTGCAGCTTGTAAGCACGATAGGCGAGGCTGAGACCGCCGAGGTCGCCGATATTTTCGCCCAGCGTCAGGCGCCCGTTGACGCAGGTTTCGCCATTGTCGAGCGGGCAGAAGGCGTTGTACTGTTCGACCAGCGCATTGCCACGCTCGTCGAAGGCGGCGCGATCGGCATCGGTCCACCAGTTGCGCAGCATGCCCGTGCCGTCGGACTTGGAACCCTGGTCATCGAATCCATGACCGATCTCGTGCCCGATGACACCTCCGATGCCGCCGTAATTGACGGCCGGATCGGCGGTGATGCCGAAGAACGGTTGCTGGAGGATGCCGGCGGGAAAGACGATCTCGTTCTTGGTCGAATTATAATAGGCATTCACCGTCTGTGGCAGCATGCCCCATTCGGTCCGGTCGATCGGGCCGCCGAGCTTGCCGAGCATGTCTGCCCATGCCCAGCGCGCGGCCGCCATGCGATTTTCGATCGGTGCATCTGCATCGATGGCAAGCCCCGGGTAGGTTTCCAGATTGTCGCGATAGCCGATCTTGGGATCGAAGCTGTCGAGCTTAGCCATCGCTTCTTTCTTGGTCGGTTCGCTCATCCAGTCGATCTCTTCGATGCTCTGGGCAAGCGCCACGCGCAGGTTTGCGACGAGATCGACCATCGCCGCCTTGTTTTCCGGCGGGAAATAACGCTCAGCATAGGACGCGCCGACAAGCTCGCCCATCAGACCTTCGGTTTCGGCAATCGCGCGCTTCCACCGCGGCCGCTGCTCGAGAGTTCCGGTCAGCGTCTTGCCGTAGAAATCGAAATTCGCTTCATCGATGGCGCTCGGCAGAACCGATGCGTTCGAATTGAGGAAGCCCTTGACGGTCCACGCCTGCAGCACTTCGATCGGCGTATTTTGCAGCAGGGCCATCATGGCTGGTGTACCGCCGCCGATCTTGGCGATCGTTTCCGGTGTCAGGCCAAGTTCCGCAGCGCGTGCGGCACTGGGCGGCATGTCCGAGACGATAAACCGGTCGGTATCCTCGAAACCGCTTGCCTCGACCAGCGCGGCGAGGGGAAAACCGCCCGACGTTGCAGCAAGCTCCGCCGGCGTGACGGCATTGTAGGTCAGGTCCCGGTTGCGGCGCGTCGCCCGATCCCAGCTAACGGTGCGGGCGATCGTGTCCTCGAAGGCGTAGACCGCCTGGGCCGTGGCCGCAGGATCATCGTATCCGGCCTGGCCGAACAGGAAGGTCAGATACTCGCGATAGCTTTGCTGGATACCGCGACCTTTTTCGGTCTCGTCGAGATAGTAATCGCGATCGGGAAGACCGAGGCCGCCGGAATACATGTATACCGAGTAGCGATCCGGCTCCTTGGCATCGACGGACACATAGCCGCCGAGCGGTGACGAATAGCCGGGTGTGCCCCACAGTGTCGCCAGCGCAGAAAGCGAATTCGCGCCCATGATCCGGTCGAGAAAGGGCTGAGCCGGGGCAAGACCGGCAGCATCAATGGCCGCGGTGTCGAGATAGGCATTATAGGCATCGACGATGCGCTTCTCGTCCGATGTGAGCTGGGCCGGATCCTTGGCAACCAGCTCGTCCACGAGCGTTTTCACGTCGCTGGTCGATTTCTCGCGCAGCAGGTTAAACGCGCCGAAGCGGCTGAATTCGGCCGGCAGGGGATTGGCGTCGAGCCATTCCTGGTTGGCGTAGGCGAAAAAGTCGTCGCCCGGGTCGATGGTATCGGAAAGCAGTTCCGGATCGAAGCCCCATTCGCCGAAGTTCATGGTGGGCAGCGGCGTTTCCTCGGCT
>QFNA01000001.1 GCA_003248395.1 Citromicrobium sp. | reverse complement strand
CCGCTCATCGTCGCCAGATTTTCCGGACAAACGAAGAGATAGCCGCTGGCATCCAGCAAATGCCTTGGCTCGACCTCCCCCGCCCAAAGCAATGCAGCACCGCCGCCCGCGCCGTCATTTGCCGCGTGCGCAACGCGTGCCGCTGTCGATTGTCAACATTGCAACCTTGCCCGCACCGCCAGCCTGCGAATAAAGCGTGGCATGGCTACCAGTGCTGCTTCATTTGTCTTCGGCGTTCGCCAATCGCTAACTGGCAAGTCATGGCGCTGGCGTGGCGGAAACATGGAACTGGGCAGCGCAAGTCTCGGCGATGAAACCGGCATCCTGCGCCAGATCCTCCTCTCCCGCGGTGTCGCAGCAGACGATCTCGACCGCCACCTGTCACCGACCCTGCGGGATTTCCTGCCCGATCCCAGCGAGTTCAGGGACATGGATGCAGCCGCGGACCGGATCGCGCAGGCCGTCATCGCAGGCGAAAAAATGACGATCTACGGCGATTACGACGTGGATGGGGCGACCAGTTCCGCCCTGCTTATCCGCCTCTTGCGCGATCTTGGACTCGATGCCGAATATTACATACCCGACCGCCTCCTCGAGGGGTACGGACCTTCTGGCGAAGCGCTCGTGCAACTGGCCGAAAACGGCTCAAGCCTTATCGTGACGGTCGACTGCGGCGCGATGGCCCACGATGCGCTGGCGATGGCGAATGATGCCGGTGTCGATGTGATCGTGGTCGATCACCACAAATGTGCTCCGGAACTTCCGCGCGCTGCTGCGCTGGTCAATCCGAACCGGCTGGACGAAAACGACCTCGCTGCCTCGCATGGCCATCTCGCTGCAGTCGGCGTCGCTTTCCTTCTCGCGATTGCGGTGGTTCGCACGCTTCGCGATCTTGGCTTTTTCAAAGGCAGGAGCGAACCGGACCTCTTCGCCTTGCTCGACCTTGTCGCGCTGGGCACGGTGGCCGACGTTGCGGCGCTGCACGGGCTCAACCGGGCGTTCGTCTCGCAAGGTCTGAAAGTCATGGCGAGACGGGCCAACACGGGCATGGCCGCCCTGATCGATGCCAGCCGCCTCAAACGGGCACCGGTCTGTTCGGATCTCGGCTTCGCACTTGGTCCCCGGATCAACGCCGGTGGCCGCGTCGGAGAATCGACGCTCGGGGTTCGCCTCTTGACCACGCAGGATGGCGATGAAGCGCGAGACATTGCCGCGCAGCTTTCGGTCCTGAACGAGGAACGGCGCGCGATCGAAGCCGAGGTGCAACAAGCCGCTGAGGACCAGCTGGCAGCGCAGCATAATCGCGCAGTCCAGATCGTGTCCGGTCATGCGTGGCATCCCGGAGTGATCGGCATCGTCGCCGGACGTATAAAGGAGCGGACTGGCAAACCTTCCATCGTCATCGCTCTCGATGAAAAGGACGCTCAGGGTAAGGGTTCGGGACGCTCGGTTCCCGGCGTGGATCTTGGCGCGGCTATTATCCGGGCGCGGGAGAAAGGATTGCTCGTGAAGGGAGGCGGCCATGCAATGGCTGCAGGACTCACCATCGATGAAAACAAGCTGGAAGCTTTTGCCGACTGGATGAATGATCATCTCGAGGCGGCGGTTGCGCGCGCTTCCGAACGGCAGGAAATGTTGCTCGACATTGCAGTCGCGCCGCGCGGTCTGACGCCCGAACTCGTCCATTCTCTCGACGCCGGTGGGCCATATGGTGTTGGCTGGCCGGGACCGCGCGTCGCCGTCGGACCGGTCAAGCTCGTCAAAAGCGATGTCGTCGGTAACGATCATCTGCGGATCATCGCGAGCGGTGACGACGGCGTGAGTTTCAAGGGTATCGCGTTTCGCGCAGCCGAAAGCGAAATGGGCCAGACCCTGCTTCAGGCGCAGGCCGGCAGGAAGCTCTGGCTCGCCGGTCGCGTCAAGATCGACGATTGGGGCAGCCGACCTCAGGCCGAACTTCATCTTGAGGATGCAGCCTTTTGCAACTGAGGAGCTGTTTCGCCAATTCGAGGGTTGACGCTTTTGGCGCCCCCGCTTAAGTGCGCCGCCACGCCACCGACCCGGTAACGGGACTGGCCCCTTCGTCTAGCGGTTAGGACGCGGCCCTTTCACGGCTGAAACACGGGTTCGATTCCCGTAGGGGTCACCATCGGTGGCGTTTGTGCTTCCAGTTTGTTTCCAAACGGCAAGGCCCCTTCGTCTAGCGGTCAGGACGCGGCCCTCTCACGGCTGAAACACGGGTTCGATTCCCGTAGGGGTCACCAGCGAAACTGTGACAGCCCGCATTGCCGGTAGAATTGCCAGGCGCACGTGGCTAAGCGCAATCGCACCATGCCGGAAAGCCGCTTCCCCTGGCCTGCCTTTGCGCTGGCAATCGCGACCGCCGTCGGACTGCTCGTACTCGGCCTCCCCGCGCTTCCGATCCTTCTGATGCTGCTCGTCTGGGCCGGTTCGCTCTGGCTTGTGGGCGCTCCACCGCCACCGCCTGACGAGCAGAAAACGCACAACGGCATTTCGCGCGACATGATGGGCGAACTGGTCGAGCATTCCGAAACGCCGGTGATCGTTACCGAACGCGGGCGCGTGATCATCGCCAATGTCGCAGCCCGGCGCCTGCTCGGATCGCATGTCACGGGGCAGGACGTCAAAATGGCGCTGCGCCAGCCGGAAGCTGTCGATCTGCTCGAAAGCGGAGAGGACGGTGCCACCATCGTCCGCGGGCTCGCGAGGCGCAGGGATATCTGGCGGGTCAATCGCAAGCTGCTCGATAACGACATGTCGGTCATCGAATTCGTCAACAAGACGGCCGAGGCCGATATCAGCCGCGCACATACCGATTTCGTCGCCAATGCCAGCCATGAATTGCGTACGCCGCTTGCCGCAATCCTGGGGTACGTCGAAACCTTGCGCGACGACATCGACGATCTCGATCCCGCCATGGGCGACAAGTTTCTCGCCACGATCCAGCGTGAGGCTCGCCGCCTGCAAGATCTGGTCAGCGATCTTATGTCGCTGTCGCGCATCGAGGCGGAAAAGCACGATGCGCCGAACCAGATTCTCTCGCTCGACAAGCTGGTTGATCGGGCCGCCCGCGACGCCGCCGGGGACCGGGGTGGCCGGCTCGATATCGAGGCTCACGGCGAATTCGAAGTCGAAGGCGACGAACAGCAGCTCGAACAGCTCGTTCGCAATCTGGTGGACAATGGCTTCAAATACGGCGCGCCTGACGAAAAGGTCACTGTCCGGCTTCAGCCGCAGGGCGAAAGAAAAGTGCTCCTGACCGTGTCCGATCGAGGCGAAGGTATCGATCCCGAGCATATCCCGCACCTGACGAGGCGCTTTTACCGCACTGATCCCGGCAGAAGTCGCGCCTCCGGTGGAACGGGTCTCGGTCTGGCTATCGTCAAACACATCGTGGAACGACACCGGGGGCGCCTGGCCATCGAAAGCAAGCTCGGCGAAGGCACCCGCGTCAAGGTGACGCTGCCCTTGTCGGATTGACGGGGCAAGGACAGGCCAGAAATATGCGATCCCGGTACGCGAACGAGGCTTTGGAAATAGTCACATAGCTGTAATTTATCGGTCATAGATGCGCCATCGAATCGTAATCTTGTAAGGTTTTCGTCACATGGCCGCTCATCACCGGCTTCTCCTGCTCGCGACCTGTGCCAGCTTCCTTGGCGCATTCCCGGCTCACGCCACAACGACCGGTGGTGACGAGAATGTTCACGCTCCGGTCGATGACGCGCCCAATCACGAAATTGCGGCCATGCCGCACGACGAGGCGATTTCTGCGACCCAAGTTTCGACAGACGAAACCGAGGACGAGGATGGCTGGACAATCGCGCCGCGAGGCCGTCTCCAATTCGATTTCGGCACAGTCGATGCGCCGGACCCGCTCGGCCGCGCCGACGGATTCGATGCCGAGGTTCGACGCGCCCGGCTAGGGTTTCAGGGCCAGATGCCGGGTGGATTCGGGTACAAGGTCGAAGCCGATTTCGCCGGCAGCAGCGTCGAGCTCGCAGATGCCATACTGACCTATGAGGCTGACGGCCTCATCGCGACGATCGGCCATCACAACAATTTCCAGGGGCTCGAAGAACTCACTAGCAGCCTCAACATTTCGATGCTCGAGCGCGCAGCCTATACCGACGCGTTCGGTTTCGAACGGCGGCTCGGAACCTCGCTTCAGTTCCAGTCCGATGCGGTTCTTCTGCAAGGCGGTGTTTTCCTCGACAACATCAATGACCTTTCGACCGATAACTGGAGCGCCGACGGTCGCGTCGTTTACATGCCCAAGAGTGAAGCTGGGCAATTCCACCTCGGCGCCTCCGTCCACTATACCGATTTCGAAGACGACTCGTCGGTCAGATATCGGCAACGACCCTTCGTCCACCTCACCGACGAGCGGCTCGTCAACACCGGCCAGATCGACGCCGCACGCGAGTTCGGTTTCGGGCTCGAATCGGCATTCATTTCCGGCCCTTTCCACATTGTCGCCGAAGGCTTCCGCCAGTCGGTCGATCGTATCGAGGGTGTCGCTGGCACCACCTTTCACGGTGCCTATGGCGAAATCGGTTATTTTCTGACCAAGGGCGATTCTCGCGGATACAAGGGTGGTAAATTCGATCGCATCAAGCCGGAAAATCCGGTCGGAAGCGGCGGTATCGGCGCTGTCCAGATAGTCGCACGCTACGATTACCTCGATCTCAACGACGCCGACGTCGTGGGCGGCAAGCAGAACGCATATGGTGCTTCGCTCATCTGGACCCCGACCTCTTACACCCGCCTCATCGCCAGTTATAACCGGCTGCAATATGACGATGCCGTTCATCCGCTGCCGGACGGGACGACTTCATATGACGTCGATGCCTTCGGCATCCGCGCCCAGGTCGATTTCTGATGCACGTCCCGACCTGCTCGACGAATTTTCGTGACGGCATGCGCAAAGTCACACTCTTGTCGTCACTTCGTAATAATCTCGCGCTCATGCACCGCTAGTTGGACATCCAAGGGGTATCACCATGCACAAGTCACTCTCTCTCGCTTTCGCTGCCGTCTCGGCACTTGCGCTCACGGCTTGCGGCGGCAACGCTGCCGGCGGCGGCGCGTCGCGCGACCAGATCAAGGGCGTCGGCTCCTCGACGGTCTATCCATTTGCGAAGATGGTCAGCGAATCCTTCACCCGCTCCTATCCCGATTTCAAATCGCCGATCATCGAATCGACCGGTACGGGCGGCGGCATCCAGCTCTTCTGTCAGGGCGTAGGCGCTGCCACTCCGGATATCGCCAACGCTTCGCGCCGCATGAAGGCCAGCGAATACGCGACCTGCCAGCAGAATGGCGTCACCGACATTCTCGAAATCCAGGTCGGTCTTGACGGCATCGCTCTTGCGTCAGCCAAGGGTGGCATCACGATGAACCTCACGCCGCAATTGGTTTACGAGGCTCTCGCGGCGAGCCCCTATGGCAAGGAGCAGACGGCCAAGAACTGGTCCGATGTCGATCCGTCGCTGCCCGACCAGCCGATCCTCGTCTACGGGCCGCCGAGCACGTCGGGCACGCGCGATGCGCTCAAGGAACTCGTGCTCGAAGCCGGCTGCAAGACGGACGAAACCACCGCGGCGCTGAAAGAGAGCGACGAAGACAGCTACGACCGTATCTGTACCGAAGTCCGCTCCGACGGAGCCTATGTCGATCAGGGCGAACAGGACAATCTCATTGTCCAGAAAATCGAAGGCAATCCCAATGCTGTGGGGATTTTCGGATATTCTTACCTTGAGGAGAATGCGGACAAGGTGCAGGGGCTGCCCATGAACGGGGTGGATCCGACTTATGAGAACATCGCCAGTTTCGCCTATCCCGGCGCGCGTCCGCTCTACATGTATGTGAAGAAGGCCCATCTCGATGCGATTCCGGGTCTCAAGCAGTTCCTCGGTCAGTGGACGCAGATGTGGTCTGCCGACGGAGAGCTCGCCAAGATCGGCCTGGTGGCCTCCCCGGCGGACACCATGGCGCAAGCCAACACTGCAGCCACGCAATACACTGTCCTCGACAGTGCCGAGCTGAAGTAAGGATCAGGCAAGGCTCATGTCACCGACCATCCTGCTACTCCTGGCCCTCGGGCTCGGGCTCGCTGGCTGGTTGGCGGCCCGGGCACGGGCGTGGACCTTCCGGCGCGCCGCCACCAATGGCAGGCTTGCCAGTCTGCCGAACTATCACGCATGGTATGTGGCGCTGTGGGTGCTGCTGCCCGTCCTCATATTTATCGCGATCTGGAGTGTTGTCGCACCGGGTCTCGTGACGCAGTCGGTGCTCGCGTCTCCTGCGGCGGCCGATCTTCCGGCGTTCGGATTCCAGCGGCAGACGATCCTCAACGAGGCGCATGCGGTGGCTACTGGCGCGGCACCCGGTGTTTTCAACCAGCAGGCTGCGGGATTGGTCGAGCCGTTCCGGGAAGCTTTGGGCCGCTACAATCTGATCGGGATCGCCGCGACACTGGTGATCGCCTTCCTGTTCGGGGCGTGGGCATTCCTGCGACTGAAACCCGATTTCGCTGCGCGCAATCGCGTCGAAAAGATCGTCATGGGAATTCTTCTGGCGGCTTCGCTCGTCGCAATCCTCACGACAGTGGGCATATTTGTCAGCCTGGTCTTCGAGACCATCCGTTTCTTCGGCATGGTCAATCCGGTGGATTTTCTCTTCGGAACGCATTGGGGTCCCGACCCGATGAGCAATGCGGCCAATCCCGACGGGTCGCGCTATGGCGCCATCCCGCTGTTCTGGGGAACATTGTTCATCGGCGCGATAATCGCGATGATAGTCGCCATCCCGCTCGGGCTGATGAGCGCCGTCTATTTGACGCAATATGCCCCCGCAAAGCTTCGCGCGTGGGTCAAACCTGCGCTGGAAATTCTCGCCGGTGTCCCGACGGTCGTGTATGGCTATTTTGCAGCCCTCACCATCGCTCCCGCGATCAGGGATGCGGCCATCTCCATCGGAATCAGCAATGCATCGAGCGAGAGTGCACTTGCCGCCGGTCTGGTTATGGGGGTGATGATCATTCCTTTCGTATCGTCGATGGCGGACGACAGCATTGCCGCCGTGCCGCAAGCCATGCGCGACGGCAGCCTGGCTATGGGCGCCACGACCAACGAAACCATTCGCCGCGTACTCATTCCTGCGGCACTTCCCGGAATTGTCGCCGGCGTCATGCTCGCCATCAGCCGCGCAATCGGCGAGACAATGATCGTCGTCATGGCCGCTTCGACGGCAGCAAACCTTTCGGCCAATCCTTTGGAAGCTATGACGACCGTCACGGTGCAAATCGTTGCGATGCTGACCGGGGAAGGCAGCTTCGACCATCCCGCCACGCTCAGTGCGTTTGCGCTCGGTTTCGTGCTCTTCCTGGTTACACTTGGCCTGAACTTTATCGCCCTGCGCGTCGTGAAGAGGTTCCGCGAAGCTTATGAGTGAGCATGTCGCACCAACGCGCACACCGGCCTTCGAAGCCCGGTTGAAGAAGCGCTATGCCGCGGAGAAACGCTTCAAGGCTCTCGGGCTCGGCGCTATCGTGTTCTCGATCGCAGTGCTCATCTATCTGCTCGGAACGATGACGATCAACGGTATCGGCGGCTTTCAGCGGGCCGAGCTCGAGGTGCCCATCGATTTCTCCCAGGCCGGGCTCGCTGTCGATCCGGCCGCAATGCAGCAACCGGGTGCGGCACAGTCGCTCGAAGCGCAAGGTCTCCCTGAAGTTGTCGAGTTCTTCGCGACCGAATCGCTCGGTCAGGCAGCCGGCGAGGAAATCAGTCCGCAGGCCTGGCGGCTCGTAGCCGAAGCCATCGTTGCCGACCCGACGATCGTCCAGCGCGAAGAGACGTTCTGGCTTCCCGCCGACACCGGCCTTGCAGCAGGGCTCGACGGTGAGGGCTCCGAAGACATGCGGGTCATGGCCCGTCAGCTTCTCGAGCAGGGCAAGCTTGAGAAGCGCTTCGATTCCGGTTTCTTCACGCGCGCGGATGCCACCAGTCCGCAACAGGTCGGTATCTGGGGCGCGCTGAAGGGCTCTATCCTCACGATGATCGTGACGCTGTTGCTGGCCTTTCCGATCGGAGTTCTCGCGGCACTTTACCTCGAAGAGTATGCTCCAAAGAACCGGTGGACCGACCTGATCGAGCTATCGATCAACAACCTCGCGGCAGTGCCTTCGATCATCTTTGGTCTGCTGGGCCTGGCGGTCTTTCTGTGGATTTTCCCCAATTACCGCTCCGCACCGCTCATCGGCGGCATGACGCTCGCGCTCATGACGATGCCCGTGATCGTGATTGCCGGACGTAACGCGATCAAGGCCGTGCCGCCCAGCATCCGCGACGGTGCACTGGCCATTGGCGCATCGCCGGTGCAGGTCGTGTTTCACCACGTCCTGCCGCTCGCCCTCCCCGGCATTCTCACCGGCACCATCATCGGCATGGCGCGCGCCCTCGGCGAAACCGCCCCCCTACTCATGATCGGCATGCGGGCCTTCGTCGCAACACCGCCGGACGGGTTCACCTCGCCGGCCACGGTGCTTCCGATGCAAATCTTTCTCTGGTCTGACGAGATCGATCGCGGCTTTGTGGAACGCACCAGCGCCGCTATCATCGTCCTCTTGCTGTTCCTCCTCCTGATGAATGGCCTCGCCATCTACCTGCGCAACAAGTTCGAGAAAAAGTGGTGACTGTAGTCCATCCCAACCTGGAAGACACCGAAGCGAAGATGAGTGCGCGGGATGTCAGCGTGTTCTACGGCGAGAAGAAAGCCATCGATCAGGTGTCGATCGACATTCCGACCAAGTACGTGACGGCGTTTATCGGTCCCTCGGGCTGCGGAAAATCGACATTCCTGCGCACGCTCAATCGTATGAACGACACCATTCCGTCGGCGCGTGTCGATGGCGAAATCACCCTCGACGGCGAAGATATCTATCGCTCTAAGATGGACGTGGTCCAGCTGCGCGCGCGCGTCGGCATGGTTTTCCAGAAGCCCAATCCCTTCCCCAAGTCGATCTACGAAAACATCGCCTACGGCCCGAAGATCCACGGTCTTGCCGATGGCAAGGACGAACTCGACCAGGTGGTCGAGCGTTCGCTCCGTCGCGCCGGGCTCTGGGAAGAGGTGAAGGATCGCCTTCAGGACAGCGGCACGGCGCTTTCCGGCGGTCAGCAACAACGCCTTTGCATCGCGCGTGCCATCGCGGTCGATCCGGAAGTCATCCTGATGGATGAACCCTGTTCGGCACTCGATCCGATCGCGACTGCAAAAATCGAGGAACTAATCGACGAGTTGAACGGTCGTTATGCCATAGTGATCGTCACGCACTCGATGCAGCAGGCGGCACGCGTCAGTCAGCGTACCGCTTTCTTCCACCTTGGAAAAATGGTGGAATACGGTCGCACTTCTGACATATTCACCAATCCGCTCGAACAGCGGACGCAGGATTATATTACAGGACGCTACGGCTGATGCAGGAACATACCGTCAAGGCATTCGACGAAGACATTACCCGTCTGCGCGGTCTCATCGCGGAGATGGGTGGCCTTGCCGAAGTCGCAATCCAGGAAGCTCTCGAGGCGCTGGTCAAGGGCAATGACGATCTGGCGAAGAAGGTCGTCAAAGGCGACGCCAAGATCGATGCGCTCGAAAGCGAGATCGACAAGCTGGCTGTCCGGATCATTGCCCTGCGCGCTCCGATGGCCGACGATCTGCGTGAAGTCATCGCCGCGCTCAAGATCGCAGGCGTCGTCGAGCGCATTGGCGACTATTCGAAAAACATCGCCAAGGCGAGCCGCCAGATCGGCGACAATCGCAAGCAGTTCGAACCGCTGACCTTGTTGCCGGCAATGGCCGAGGTAGCGAGCGACATGGTCCACGACGTGCTGACCGCCTATGCTGCCCGCGATCCCGAACTGGCCCGCGAAGTCATCGCGACCGACGAGAAGGTCGACGCCTTCTACAATTCTATTTTCCGCAACCTTGTCAGCCATATGGTCGAAAACCCTTCGACCATTTCGAGCGCGGCGCAATTGCTGTTCGTGGCGCGCAATCTCGAACGCATCGGCGATCATGCGACCAATGTCGCGGAAATGGTCCATTTCGCTGCGACAGGCAATTATCCGCCCGATGAAGACGGCTGACATATTTCTGTAGCTTGGGGGTCATATTGGCATGCCGGACGAAACGAGGCGATCCCAGGAAGGCCCCAAAGTGCAGGCTGCCAAACTCTTGCTGGTGGAGGACGATCCCGCCCTCTCCGAGCTGCTCGAATACCGCTTCTCGAACGAGGGCTACGATGTGCGCACCACTGCGGATGGTGACGAGGCACTCCTCTTCGCCAGTGAAGATGCCCCCGATCTCGTCATCCTCGACTGGATGATCGAGGGCACCAGCGGCATCGAGGTGTGCCGCCGTTTGCGCCGCGACAAGGCGACTGCCCATGTCCCCATTATCATGTTGACGGCGCGCGAGACCGAGGACGATCGTGTCCGAGGCCTCGAAACCGGCGCCGATGACTATCTGACAAAGCCCTTCTCGCCGCGCGAACTGCTCGCACGCGTCTCTGCCGTGATGCGCCGCATCCGCCCGGTTCTGGCCGGAGAGACGATCGAGGCGGGCGATCTCTCGCTCGATCCCGTCGCGCACAAGGTCATGCGTCGCGGGCAGTCGATGCGGCTCGGCCCCACCGAATACCGTCTGCTCAAGTTCTTCATGGAGAGCCCCGGCAGGGTCTTCAGCCGCAACCAGTTGCTAGATGGCGTCTGGGGTACGGAGAGCGACATCGAATTGCGTACGGTCGACGTGCATATCCGCCGCCTGCGCAAGGCTCTGGAACTGCCCGGTGCCAAGGATCCGATCAGGACGGTACGCAGCGCAGGCTACTCGCTCGAGCCTGCTTGAATTCCCAGAACAATCTGCGCACCTTGCGCGCTAGGCTCTTACCTATGCGCAACCGGTGTCCATGCTCGAGAAACTGACCGCAGCGGCTCTCGCCTGCGGCTGCACCCTTGCGCTCGTCGCGTTGGTGCCGAGCGGCTCGATCGAAAATGCCTCGGACGTGGGCGACGGGTCGGGTACCGCCCCGTCCGCTGCGGTCCTGTTCGAAACGAAGGGTTCTTACTCGGCGATCGCGCCAGAGGTCAGCGACGCCGATCTGGCAGGAACCTGGCAGGTGGTCGGCGTCGGCGCGCGCAGTGCGCTGCAGGAAGTCGGCGGATCGAGCATCGTCATGGACTCGGCGTTCTGGGTCGTTCGCACTCCCTGTTTCACAATGCGTACCACCGGCGCGCCGGCCAACGGTCGTTTCATCAGGAGCGGAGGCCAGACCATTCGCCCCGATAGCGCTTGTGAAAATACCGAACGCGCGCGCGACACCACTATCCTCGCAATTGTTCAGGCCGGCCCCGACATCTTCCCAGCCACGGGTGACCGTTTGCGCCTGCGCTCGACAAATGGCGAACTGCTGCTCGAACGCGGCAATGTACGCCCCTCCAGCCAGGATGCCGAAGCATTTCTCGATGGCGGATGGCAGCTCGCTTCTTTCGATGGACAAGCCTTGAACTCGAACATGTCGTCCACACGGAGGGCGCATGTCGAATTCAGCGACGGCGTGGTGCGCCATCGGCCCTGCCCCGATTATGACTTCGCTTTCAGGATCGCCGAAGGAGGCCGCCTTGTCCCGATAGAAGACGGTAGCGCAGCATTGGCCCCCAGCCCCTGCCACGGCCATATCGAAACCGTACCTGACGTCGAACATGCCGCCTTGCGCCTGTTACGCAGCGCTCCCCAACTTGAAATCGGCGACGAGGACACGCTGCTCGTCAACGGCGAAACCGCGCGAATGGTGCTGACCAGAGAGGCCCCGGAGCGCCGCTAGACTGGCTTCTATCGGCATACCCCTCGCCACCGATCGTCCATGTCGAGGTGGAAGTGGTCGCGATGCGCTGCATTGTATTCGGGCGACAGCACGGTGGCGAAGGCGTCGCACGCCCCGTCGCGCGCCCGCCGCAGAAACAGGGCCTTGTCGCCCTCTCCGCTCCAGTCGCCCAGCACGCTGATCCGCGTCCCATCGTCCAGGACGAAGCTCGCAATATCGATGGCATTGCCCGTCGCGTGCTCGCTCCAGCGCCCTGATTCCCGTCCATACATCCGTCGGCAGGAATAGGCGCCGAAGTGCCCTATCTCCGCCAGCTCGCGGTCGAATATCTCCTTCGCCAAAGGCTCCAGCGTGTCCTGTCGCCACAGTTCGAGCGCAACAGCCACGCTGCATGTCGTCGGCGGCGGCGACGGTGCGAGCGGGTAGTCCGCCAGCTGCGTGCGATCGTCGCGTCGGCATGCTCCCTCGCCGGCTGCGTCGAGCTGGCGAAAGGCGACATCGCTCCGTTCCAGCGCCGCCCTGCAGGCCGGAACATCGTCGCGCAACGCCAGCAGTTTCTGCTCGGTCGCCCAGCCCTTGGGGTCGGTCAGGTTCAGCGGCGCCCAGGGATCGTGCTCGGGATGTTGGGCCAGCCATGTCCTGCCCGCGAGCAGGACAGCTGCCAGAACCAGGATCACGACAACGCGCTGGTCACCCTTGAACCGGCCGATATATCTGGAAATTTTGAGGAATTCGCTTTTCTCGGCCATCGTCAATGAAAGTCGCGGGACTTGGGAATGATCCGCACATTGCGCGGATGGCCCCCACCCCAGCCACATTCGCGATTGCCCGGAGACGGTTCTTCCCAGTCGTCGACAGGGGCGACCTTGTCTTTCTGCCATCCGGCAACCTTGTGCGACGGCAAGGGGCTGTTGACGTGATCGGCGCGCGCGATCGGCGCGGTCAGGAAATCGTCGGACAGGTGGTGAAGCTGGCTCGTCGCATCGGTCATGTGCTGGGCAATGACATGGATGACCTCGTCGTCATATTCCACCCGCCCCCGCACCTCCATCATCCGCGCGCCCATCACCACCCGGCGCTGGCGTGCCTTGAGATCGGGCCAGACGACGAGGTTCACGACTCCCGTCTCGTCCTCCAGCGTAATGAAGCATACGCCCTTGGCGCTGCCGGGCTGCTGGCGAATCAGCACGACCCCCGCAACGTTCACCGTCGATCTGAACTTGCGGCTGCGCAGGTCGCTGGCGCGCACGAAACCGCGCTGGTCCAGGCCATCGCGCAGGAACGACATCGGATGCGCCTTCAGGCTGAGCCGCAGCGTCTGGTAATCCGCGACGACTTCTTCGCTCAGCGGCATGACCGGCAATCGCGTCTGCCACCTTTCGGCACCTTCGTCGCGCGCTGCCGCGGCTTCGAACAGCGGCAGGTCGGGCGCCGCCTTCAGGCTGCGCGCATCCCACAGGGATTTACGGCGCGACAGGCCCGTCGAACCGAAACAGTCGGCATTCGCCAACCGCTCGATATGCGAAGGCGCAATGCGCGATCGGTCTCTCAGCGTCACGATGTCGGCATAGGGGCCGCCTGCCTGCCGTTCGGCGATCAGTCGTGCCGCCACGGCCTCTGGCAGCCCATCGACCTGCCGCAGCCCAAGCCGCAGCGCGACGCCTTCTCCTGCGGATAATTCGTCGACCGTTTGCTCCAAGGTGCAATCCCATTGCGACAGATTGACGTCGGCCGGCAGCACCGTGACGTCATGATCACGGGCATCGCGCACGATCTGTGCCGGGGCATAGAAACCCATCGGCTGAGAATTCAGCAGCGCGCAGGCGAAGGTCGCAGGGTAATGACACTTGATCCAGCTCGATACGTAAACGAGGTGGGCAAAGCTGGCGGCATGGCTTTCGGGAAATCCGTATTCGCCGAAACCTTTGATCTGGTTGAAACAGCGCTCGGCAAAATCGGGATCGTAACCGCGTTCGATCATGCGGCCGACCATCATTTCCTGATGTTCGTGCACCATGCCGCGGCTGCGGAACGTCGCCATGGCCTTGCGCAGGCGATTGGCCTCCACGGGAGAAAACTTTGCTGCATCGATGGCGATCTTCATCGCCTGTTCCTGGAAGATCGGCACGCCGTAGGTGCGTTTCAGGATGGACGACAATTCGTCGGGCGGGCCATGCTCGGGCGATGGCGACGGCAGGTGGAAATCGGTCTTGCCCTCGCGCTGCTTGCGCCGCTGCTTGAGGTAGGGATGGACCATATCGCCCTGGATCGGACCCGGGCGCACGATGGCGACCTGGACCACGAGATCGTAGAACTCGCGCGGACGAAGCCTCGGGAGCATGTTCATCTGCGCCCGGCTCTCGACCTGGAACACGCCGAGCGAATCGCCCTTGCACAGCATGTCGTAAACCACCGGGTCTTCGCGCGGGACGCTGGCGAGCGTGTAGGATTCGCCGTGATGATCATCCAGCAGGACAAGGGCCTTGCGAATGCAGGTCAGCATGCCAAGCGCGAGCACATCGACCTTCAGGATGCCGAGCTCGTCGATATCGTCCTTGTCCCACTCGATGAAACTGCGATCGGGCATCGCGCCATGGCCGATGGGGACCATTTCAGTAAGCGGCCCGTCGGTCAGGATGAATCCGCCGACATGCTGGCCCAGATGGCGCGGCATGCCGATCATCTGTTCGGTGAGCCTGAGCACGCGGCGCAGGTGCGGGTCGGACAGGTCGAGCCCGGTTTCGTTCTCGACATGCCCTTCCTCGATGGTCTTGCCCCAACCGCCCCAGACCGTGCGCGCCAGTACCGCTGTCACGTCTTCCGACAGGCCCATCGCCTTGCCGACCTCGCGAATGGCCATGCGCGGACGATAATGGATCACCGTCGCACACAGCCCGGCGCGCTGGTGTCCGTAATGCCGGTAGATGTGCTGGATCACTTCCTCGCGCCGCTCGTGTTCGAAATCGACATCGATGTCCGGCGGCTCGCGCCGCTCCTTCGAAATGAAGCGATCGAACAGCAACTGGTGCTTCGCAGGATCGACCGAGGTTATCCCGAGGCAATAGCATACGGCCGAATTGGCGGCCGACCCGCGCCCCTGGCACAGGATGCCCTCGCCGCGTGCGAAATCGACGATGTCCTTGATGGTCAGAAAATAGCGCGCCAGGTCAAGCGCGCCGATCAGCCTCAGTTCGCGTTTGAGTATTTTCTTTATCTTGGGTGGCAAGCCATTGGGATATCGATACTTCTTTGCCCCCTCCCACACCTGTCGCTCGAGATGGCGCTGCGGGGAAATCCCTTCGGGATAGATCTCGCGCGGATATTCGTACCGCAACTGCGCGAGATCGAAATTGCAGGCATCGGCCACCTGGCGTGTGGCGGCAATGGCGTGCGGCCAGCGCGCGAACATGCGGGTCATCGCGGCGGGCGATTTCAGATGTCGCTCGGCATTGCCGAACAGCAGGTGCCCTGCCTCGGCCACCGTCGTCTTGTGCCTGATTGCCGTCATGACGTCATGAAGAGGCCGTTTGTCGCGCGTGGCATAGTGCACATCGTTGGTGGCTAGGATGCACAGCCCATGTTCTCTCGCCAGTTGGTCGAGAGCCTCGATCCGGGCGATATCGTTCTCGGTATAGAGATAGCTTGCCGCGACATGGCGCAGCCCGGGCAGGTGCTGCACCAGATGCGGAAGGATTTCGGGCAGCGTTCCCGTGATCTCCATCATCGCATCCTGCTGCCGCTCCTCGCCGCTCTCGCGAAAGGGAATGACGTTGCTCGGGACGGATAGGGTGAAACTCCGCTCCAGCGTCTCGGGCGGTCGCAGGATCAACTGCACGTCTTCCGCATGCGCCGCCAGCATCGCAAGCGAAATGTCGCATTCGCCCTTGGCCTGCCATTCGCCATCCAGCGTCGCGGTGCGCCCGGCCGATATCAGGCGGCACAATCGGCCATAGGCTGCCCGGTCCCTGGGGTAGGCAAGGAAGGACAATCCCTCGACAGTTTCTATCCTGCATCCGATAACAGGCTTTAACTTAAGCGTTTTCGCCTCTGCATGAATCCGCACGACGCCCGCCATGCTGTTGACGTCGGCGATCCCGATCGCATCGAATCCGATCCTGCGCGCCTGCATCGCCAGGTCGACTGCATCGGATGTCCCCTGCAAGAAGCTGAAGCAGGACACCAGGCCGAGTTCGACGAAAGCCGCGCGCGGCGGATAATCGATCGACGCGGGATCGATCGCGATTCTGCGCTTGGGGATCTGGTGGTCGTTCTCCGGCACGGCATTACCCGGCCAGTTCGAGAAGTCGCCGCTTCACCGATTGCAGGTCGTTGTCGAACAGTCGTCCCTGTTCTTCACGCGCTGCCCCATCGAGGCGCAGCAGATAGGACGGATGCGATGTCACCCACAACTCGCTATCATCCTCGAGCGGAATGGGGGTGCCACGAGCCTTCGAGATGCTCACCGTCTTGCCAAGCAGCGATCGCGCCGCGCTGGCACCCATGGCAAGCACCAGCCTGGGCTGGACGATCGCGCGCTCGCTTTCGATCCACCAGCGGCAGATGTCGATTTCCTTCGCACCCGGATTCTGGTGCAGCCGCCGCTTGCCGCGCTGGACATATTTGAAATGCTTTACCGCATTGGTGACATAGGCGCTGCCACGGTCGATCCCGGCCTTTTCCAGATGCGTATCGAGCAATTGCCCTGCCGGTCCGACAAAGGGGCGGCCCTGCCGGTCCTCCTGATCGCCGGGCTGTTCGCCGACGATCATCAGTCCCGAAAAGGCTTTGCCATCGACCGGCCCCTCACCCATCACCGCCTGGTTGTCGAGTCCGCCGATGGGGCACTGGCGGCAGCCATGGATCGCCCGGTCGATCGCCTCGAGCGTATCGGGACGCTCGGCGAATTCGCGGGCGCCCTTCTCTACCATTTGCGCCTCCCGGCTCTGCGCACCGGCGACCAGTTCGGGAATGAGCGCGGCTTCGGGCATGTTCTTCCAGTACTTCTTCGGCATTTCCTTCAGCATGGCACCGATCTTGAGGCGCGCCGGATTGAAAATGGAGGCGTAATAGGTGCGCCAGAGATCCTCCATCGGATCGCCGCCGGGTACATCGGATCGCTCGGCAGGCGGCCCCTCCGCCATCGTCTCGCCATCCCAGTGCAGGCTCCCGCGCGGGGTCAGGATCGACCAGCGCATATTGGCGAATCGGCGCATGAAGAAACCGGCATTGGCGCGCAGGATGTGATGCTCGGGTTCGAACCAGGCGACATAATGCTCGCCCGCACCCTCATCGCTTTCCTCTCCGGATTCGATCAGGCGGAACCGTACGAATGCGTGCATCTTGTGGCTGTCACGCCGTACGTTCTTGGCCAGTTCCTCCACCCGCCGCACATCGGGATCGGCCTTGTCCTCGATCATGCGCGGATCGGTCTGCAGGCGCCAGAGCAGGCGATATAGCAGCGCAAACCGCTCCGGTTCGGAATGCAGGATGGCATTGCGCGCCAGGCTGACGAAGCGCTTGTTCGCGCGCACTGCCCGCGCATCGGGCGGAGGGGCTGGCAGGTCCGGCTCGCCATGCGCGAAAAGATCGCCGCCGCCGCCGGGTTCGCTCCAGGCAACGCGATCGGGCGGAATGCCGCATTGCACCAGCCTGCGCGCCTGCTCGCGCCAGAAATCGAAATCGTCGGGTTCGGGCATCTCCACCAGATAGGCGGCGGCCCGGTCCGGCTGGCGCAGCGCAATCATGCCGCGAACAGCTCGAGTTGCTCGCTCCTGGGTGCGAGCAGGCTGCGCAGGTCGGCGCGATCGGTCAGCATGACGGGGCGCCAGTCGACGGTGCAGATGAACGGCCGCACCTTGGTGATCGACAGCGTCAGCCGCGCCACATCGTCCAGTCGCAGCGTGCGATGGCGGCGGCTCGCCAGGATCTTGCCCACCGCCTTCACTCCCAGTCCCGGCACGCGCAACAGCTGCTCGCGGGTCGCGCGATTGACGTCGACCGGGAAATGCTCGCGGAATTTCAGCGCCCAGGCGAGCTTGGGATCGACATCGAGTGGCAGGTTCCCGTCCGCCTCGGCCGCCTGCATCACCTCGGACGGCTTGTATCCGTAAAAGCGCATCAGCCAGTCCGACTGGTAGAGGCGATGCTCGCGGATCAGCGGAGGGCGCTTGAGCGGCAGCACCGCGCTGGCATCGGGTATCGGCGAGAACGCGCTGTAATAGACCCGGCGCAGGCGGAAATTGTCGTACAGTCTGCTCGCCTTGCCCACGATGTCGCAATCGGTCGCGGCATCGGCCCCCACGATCATCTGTGTCGACTGCCCCGCAGGCGCGAAGCGCGGCGCATGGCGGAACCGCTTGCGCGCATCCTTCGCCTCGGCAAGGTCGCTCTTCACCTTGCCCATCGCGCCTTCGATCTGCTGCGCATTCTTGTCGGGCGCAAGCCGAGTCAGCCCGCTGTCGGTGGGCAATTCGACATTGATCGAAACGCGGTCGGCATACAGGCCCGCCTGATGCACGATCTCGGTATCGGCCTCGGGAATGGTCTTGAGGTGGATATAGCCGCGAAAATCGTGTTCTTCCCGCAGGATACGGGCCACTTCTACCAATTGCTCCATGGTATGGTTGGAGCTTTTGACGATGCCCGAGGAAAGGAACAGCCCTTCGATATAATTGCGCCGGTAAAACGCCAGCGTCAGGTCCACCACCTCCTGCGGCGTAAACCGCGCGCGCACCACGTTCGAACTCTTGCGATTGACGCAGTAATGGCAGTCGAAGATACAATGGTTGGTCAGCAATATCTTGAGCAGCGAGATGCACCGCCCGTCGGGGGCATAGGCATGGCAGATGCCCATCCCCTCGGTCGATCCGATGCCCTTGCCGCCCAGCGAGTTCTTCTTCGCCGTGCCCGACGATGCGCAGGATGCATCGTATTTGGCTGCATCGGCCAGGATGCCGAGCTTTTCGAGGACTGTTTGCGAGGCCATTCGTTCACTGTATGTTCGCATCAGCAGATTCGCCAATAACAAAAGATGTGTCCGGCAAATCATTCATCCGGCCGAAATGCCTGCTCGCTATGCCAGCGTCAGGAGGAATTGCGATGCGCCTTGCCCCGATACTGGCCTGCCTTGCCCTGTTCGCCGGCACGGCTTATGCCGCAAACGATCCCGACGCGGGGCAGGACCCGGCGCAGTCTCCCGTGCAGGTCACTGGCGAAACGGGCCGCGCCTGCATTCCCGGCACCGCCATCGTTCCGCCCTTCAACAACACGCCCGAAGCGCTCGACCAGTCGCGCGTCGCCGCACGGCAAATCGCCGGCGATAGCGTGTGCAGGACCAGTGCCGTCGCACCCGAATTGTCCGAACTCGAACATGGTCCGGAATTCGCGTCCGATCCGGGCGAAGGCGATGCGCCCGCGCCGGTGGCCGAACCCGCCTGACCGTTCACGCGCACAGCCCCTGCAGATACCAGTCGGGCGCGCCGCCGCGGCCATCGCCGAGAATGCCGCGGCGAAAGATCCAGTAGCGACGACCCGCCCCATCCTCGATCCGGTAGTAATCGCGCAGGCGCGTGCTGCCGCGCTCGCGCCACCATTCGGGGGCAATCCGTTCCGGCCCCTCGACCCGCGTGACCTCGTGCACCTCGCCGCGCCAACGAAACCGCTGCGGATAGCCATCGGGCGTAGCGTACAGAACCGCGATATTCTCCGGCTTGTCGAGAATTTTCAAAGGCCTGTCGTGGAATTTCAACATATGTTGTGAAACGGGCTCGGGCTCCAGCGGCGGCTTCCACCGCTGCGCCCGCTCGGGAATATGGCTGGCGAAGGGGACCGGCCTGCTGACGGCGCGCGGTCCCAGCCTGACGCTCAACCGGTCGATACAGGTGGCGAGCGAGGTGCCCGGCGACCCCACCCCCTGCTCGATATCTCCCTGCCCGGGGGTCAGCGCTTCGGTCCAGGTCGCGCGCAGGCGGAGCATCTCGATCCCGAAACCGGCATCGATATCGTCGAGCCGGGCGGAGAACAGGCGCACGAAATGCTCGGCATCGCGCGAAGCGATCGCAAGGTCGAGCCGCTTTGCGAGCATTTCGCCATCGACCTTCCACATGCCCAGCTCCAGCCGGCGCGCGCCCAGCCCGTCACGCTCGAGTGCGCGCGCCATGTCCTGCGCCAGATCGCTCACCACCTGGTCGAGCAGCTGGCGATGGCGGATGGGTTCCAGCAAACGCCGCTGGACCAGCGGCACGTCGCGGCGCACCATCGGCAGCAGCGGTTCGCCCACCCGCCCGAGCAGCTGGTCGAGCCGGATCAGCGGATTGGCCGCAGGCGATTTGCGATTGCGGAACCGGCGCTGGAGCGCGTCGCGGCCGATATGGCTGATGTCGCCCACCCGTTTCAGGCCGAGGCGGCGCAATATCGCGACCACATCCTGCCCCAGCCGCAGTGCCGCGACCGGCAGGTCCGCCAGCGCCTCTGCGATGCCGTCGTGAACGATGGCCCGCCTGGCCCCGTAATGCGACAGCGCCCATGCCGCCCCCGCCGTGGGCGCGATCGCCGTGCGAATGGCAAGGCGGCGTGCCGCAAAAACCTGCTCGACGTCTGCCAGCAGGCCATCCTCGCTCTCGAACAGATGCGCCACGGCGGTACTATCGACCAATACGCCATCGGGCGGATCGATCGCCGACGACGGTCCCCAGCGCTGCGACCACAGCGCCAGCCGTTCCAGCAGCGCCAGATCGCCCGCCTGGTCGTAAGGTTCGGCCTGTATCTGCGCGCACAGCGCACGCGCATCGGCGAGCATCATGCCCACCCGCGCACCTTCTGCCGCCGCCGCCCTGTTGGCGGCCTCGATCCGCGGCCCGTGCGCGGTATCGGCAATCAGCACCAGCGGTCGGCTGTCGCAATCCGCTCGCGCCGGATCGTCCTGCCGCCAGCGGTCGATCGCCAGCGCGGGAAACCAGATCGACAGGATGCGACGGGTCTGGCCCGCCACAGCGCTATCCGCGACCGCATTCATGCCTGCCAGGCCTCGAGGCCCCTGCCCCAGCTCGGTATCGCCTGCGCGATCGTGTCATGCGCCGCACCGGCTTTCGGCACCGGCCCTGCGCTCAGCACCTGTTGTGCATGGTCCAGCCGCCATTCGCCCGGTGCATGGCCGCGTGCGCGGAACAGCTCGGCGCGCCAGGCCGGGGCGCCGGGGGCCTGCACGTTCCAGCGCGGCAGCGACGACGGGGCTGCGGCGACCTCCCAGCGCATCCGTGCCGAAGACAGGTCGCGCCGCGCATCGAGCCGTACGAGAAACAGCGGAATGCCATGTTTCTCGCTCGTCAGGGTCAGCCGCCGCGATGCGGTGAAATCGAGCGCGCGCGGATTGCCCGCCATTTCCCCGATCACGAAGGCAAAGTCGCGGCAACGCAGCCCTTCCTCCAGGGCGAAAAGCGCATCCTCCGCCTTTTCCGCCTGCACATGGATCAGCCGCGAACCGACCGTGTCGGGCAGGCCGGGGCGATAGGGCCGGCCGGTCAGCCGCGCGGCATCGCGCGTCTGCACCCACAATATGCTGCGCGCATCGTCCGCCCCTTCGCCGCCCGTTTCGCTGCGCGGCAGGCTGCGCCAGTCGTCCAGCGCCAGGGCCAGCGCGGCGGCAACCCCCGCCCCTTCGCGCGACGACGCGAAAATCTCGCTATGCATCGCACTGCCTTGCGACGCTGCCAGCCCGGGCCGCCAGCGCGCGGCACGCTGCGCCGAAAGCGTGGTGACATCGGCAAGGGCCGTGGTTGGCAGCAGGCAGGCGGGATCGATATGGGACATGGTTCGGGATTCGACTCGTTTGTTCCCATTATGTTCCAATGCCGATCGATTCGCAATCGCTGCATTCTCCTTGTTTGCGCGAAGCCCATTTCGCGGGACCGAAAACCGGGTTTGCTCATTGAAGAGACAAGCAAACGAAGGAACCCCCCATGAGACACCAAGAAGGCAATCCCGACGAACTGAAAAAGAAATTCTGGAAGGCGCTTGCCGATTCCTCCTTCCTTTTCCTCCAGCGCAGCGGCGACAGCTCGACCGCCGTCCCGATGAGCCCGCAGCTCGACAAGGACGCGAACAGCACGATCTGGTTCTTCACTCACACGAAGAGCGCCTTTGCCGCGCTCAGCCCGGTAACCGCCACCTTCGAAAGCAAGGGGCATGACCTGTTCGCACGCTTCGATGGCGTGCTCTCGCAGGAAACCAGCCAGGAACGCTTCGACCAGTTCTGGAACAATTTCGTCGAGGCCTGGTACGATGGCGGCAAGACCGATCCCGACCTGCTGTTCCTGCGCATGGATCTGGGCGATGCCGAAATCTGGGATGGCGACATGAGCCTGCTCAACGTCGCCAAGATGGCGCTGGGCATGAACGTTCACGAAGATGCCGAGAAAAAGCACGTGAAATCGGTCGATATCTGATTTCTTCGTCCCGGAATCGAAAGGGCCGCCCCGACAGGGAGCGGCCCTTTTTTCTTATCCGGTCGATCCGCTGGCTGCGGTCAATCCTCCGCTGGCGGATGGATCGGGACCATGGTCGGCTCGCCCGCGACCTCGTCGACCACTTCCACGATGCCGCGTCCCAGATGGCTGTTGCGGCGGCTGTACCCGAAATAGATCAGCATGCCGACCACCGTCCAGATCGGCAGCACCAGCATCGCTGCCGACGGCAGGTTCAGGAACAGGAAGGCGCACCCGAAAATGGTCGCCGGGCCGACCAGCCACAGCATCGGCGTACGGAAATCGCGCTTGCGCTCGGGCGCACGGCGCCGCAGCAGCATGACCGCCACTGCCACCATCAGGAAGGCATAGAGCGTTCCCGCATTGGCGATATCGGCCAGTTGGCCAACCGGGAAGAAGGCGGCACCCACCGCCACGATCGCCCCCGTCACCAGCGTCACGACATAAGGCGTCTTCCACTTCGGATGGACCTTAGACAGCGCCTCGGGCAGCAATCCGTCGCGGCTCATCACGAAGAAGATGCGCGTCTGCGCGAACAGCAGGACGAGGATGACCGAAGGCAGTGCAAGGAAGGCCGCGATGCCGAGGATATTGCCGATGCCCGAAAAACCGATCTGGCGCAGCACATGCGCCAGCGCCTCGTCCGAACAGACCAGCGATGCGGCATATTGCGGCATCGCGCACTGGCGCGCCAGTTCTTCCGAGCCGGCCGGGAACGGGATGCCGCCCGGCCCCATGATCGGCTGGCCGCCGATCGTGCCGATCGCGCCCGCCGCCACCAGGATGTAGAAGACAGTGCAGAACAGCAGCGACCCGACGAGGCCGATGGGCACATTGCGTTGCGGATTCTTCGTCTCCTCGGCTGCGGTCGAAACCGCATCGAAGCCGACATAGGCGAAGAATATCGTCGCCGCCGCGCCCACCGCCCCGACACCGCTGCCGAATCCGCCGAAGACGCCGGCGGGCAGGAAGGGATTGAACCGTCCCGCATCGAATTCCGGGCTCGTCAGCGTCAGCGCGATAAATGCCGTCAGCGCGGTCACCTTGATCGCGACAAGGATGGCATTGACCCGCGCGCTCTCGCTCGTGCCGATCATCAGCAGCCAGGTCACCAGCAGCGCGATCACCAGCGCGGGCAGGTTGATCAGCCCGCCCGGCTCACCGCCCAGCGCCAGCGGCCCGGCGGCCAGCCATTGCGGCAATTGTATGCCGAGAAATTCCTCCAGGATGGTCCCGCTGAAATAGCCCGACCAGCCGACCGACACGGCAGAGGCCGCGATGGCATATTCGAGGATCAGGGCCCACCCGACCGTCCAGGCGAGAAACTCGCCCATCGTGGCATAGCTGTAGGTATAGGCCGATCCGGCGACCGGGATCATCGCCGCGATCTCCGCATAGCAGAGCGCGGCAACGACGCAGACCGCACCGGCAATGATGAAGGCCAGCATCAACCCCGGTCCGGCCTTTTGCGCGCCTGCCGACGTAAGCACGAAAATACCCGTGCCGATGATGCAACCGATGCCGAACAGCATGAGCTGGAAACCGCCCAACGTGCGGTGCAGCGACTTCTTTTCCGCCGTCGCCAGGATGGCGTCGAGCGGTTTAACTCTGTCGAGGATCATAAAGGGCGAATCTCTCCGCCGGCCCGCCGCGGGACCTCCCCCACTCCGCCAGCCGGAAGCGCGCTATTTACGCGCGAAGCTCCAGCCGGAAAAGTCTAATTCGTCACATTCGGCAGAATGCCCGGAAAAATTCCGGCGATCAGCACGATGGCGACGGCAATCGGGCACAGCCATGCGATCAGGAACCGCCACAGCATGAACGCCGCGGGCGACAGGCCGGTCGCGGTCCGCAACAGATTGCGGTCGGCCTTCCAGCCGATGAACAGCGACGTCAGCAACGCGCCCAGCGGCAGCATGATCTTGCCGGTAAATCCGTCGATCGTGTCGAGGATGTCGGTGTTCTCGAACAGCGACCAGAACCCCAGCGGGCGGACGTCCGACCAGACATTGTAACCGAGCAGGCAGGCAATCCCGATCAGGAAGGCACCGCCGCCGAACACCAGCGCAGACATCGGCCTGCTCCAACCCAGTTCGCCAACGCCCCAGGCCGTGGGCACCTCGAGCAGCGAGATCGAGCTGGTGATCGCCGCGACCAGGATAAGCACGAAGAACAGGAACCCGAACAGCGCACCCGCCGGCATGGCCTGGAATGCAAAGGGCAGGCTCTGGAACACCAGCGTCGGTCCGGCAGCCGGATCGAGCCCGACGGCAAAGACGATCGGGAAGATCATCAGGCCTGCGAGCAGTGCGACGCTGGTATCGGCCAGCGCGATCATCGCCGATGTCGGGCCCAGCCCGCTGCCTTCCTTGATATAGGACCCGTAGGTGATCAGCCCCGCCACGCCGAGCGACAGCGAGAATAGCGCCTGCCCCAGCGCCGAGTTGATCACTTGCGGATTGAGCTTCGACCAGTCGGGCGTGAACAGGAACGCCATCGCCTCGCCGATATCGCCTTCGATCGCGCCATAGATGACCAGGCCGACCAGCAGCACGAAGAACAGCGGCATCAGATATGTCGCGGCTTTCTCGATCCCCGAACTCACGCCGCGCGCCACGATAAACAGCGTCATGCCCATGAAGGCGAAATGCATGGCCAGCAGCAATCCGGGGCTGGCGAACATATCGCTCAGCCGCTGCTGGATCTGCTCCTGGTTCTCGCCCGCCAGCGCGCCGCGGAACGGGTTTCCTTCGCCGATGGCCTGGATCAGATCGAGGCCCATCACACCCGCATAATAGAGTACCCAGCCGGCCACCACCGAATAGAACGAGACGATCAGGAATGCCGCGAGCGCGCCGATCCCGCCGAAAATGGCCCATCGCGGCGAGGCGTTCGATTGCGCCGACACGCGCCGGATCGATCCGAGCGCATCGGTCTGGCCGACCTTGCCGATGAACACTTCCGAAATCACCAGCGGCAGGCCGAGCAGGAAGACGAAGGCGATATAGACGATCACGAAGGCCCCGCCGCCGCTTTCCCCCGCCAGCGTCGGAAACCGCCAGATATTGCCCAGCCCCACCGCCGCGCCGATCGCAGCCAGGATGAATGCAGTGCGCGAGGACCAGCCTTCGCCGGTTGTCTTGGTGTTGGCGACCATCGTCGTCTTCCCTCTCCGGATCGCGGCCATTGCCCGGCCGCGCAATTATCGTTCGCGGCGCCTTAGACACGCAAAATGGCCTCAGGCCAAGGGTTAGCTTTTCCTGAAGGGCGCAGCTTGCTAGGGCTCAGCCATGTCCACGACCTTCCAGCTCGACACTTCGACCAGCCGCGCCAACCCGACGCCGCAGCCGATGAAACGGCTTACCGTGCCCAAGATCCGCGCGCACAAGCAGGATGGCACCGTCGAAGAACCGCTGGTCATGCTCACTGCCTACACCGCCCGCCAGGCGCAGTTGCTCGACGCGCATTGCGACCTGCTGCTGGTCGGGGATTCGCTCGGCCAGGTGATCTACGGCCTGCCCTCCACCGTGCCCGTCACGCTCGACATGATGGCCAACCACGCCGCCGCCGTCGTACGTGGCAGCTATCACGCGGTGGTGGTGGTCGACATGCCCTTCGGGTCCTACGAGGCCTCGAAGGAACAGGCCTTCGCCAGCGCCTCGCGCCTGCTCAAGGAAAGCGGCGCTGCGGCCGTCAAGCTCGAAGGCGGCGCACAGATGGCCGAGACCGTCGCCTTCCTCAACCAGCGCGGCATTCCCGTGATGGGCCATGTCGGCCTCACCCCGCAGGCGGTCAACGTGCTCGGCGGCTACATGGCCCGCGGTCGCAGCGATGCGGAGGCGGACAAGATCGTCAGCGATGCCCGCGCGCTCGACGAGGCGGGCGCCTTCGCCATCGTGATCGAAGGCGTGGTCGAACCGATCGCCATCGCCGCCACCGCGGCCGTCTCCTGCCCCACCATCGGCATCGGCGCCTCGGCGCAATGCGACGGCCAGGTCCTCGTCACCGACGACATGCTCGGCATGTTCGAACGCGTGCCCCGCTTCGTAAAGAAATACGACAACATCGCCGAAACGATCGAAAAAACCGTGGCACAATATGCGCAGGAAGTGCGTTCCCGTAGCTTCCCCACCGCCGAACAGACCTATCAGCCCAAGGGCTGACCCCTTTTTCCGGACCCCGTCATGGCTACCCTGCTTCGCTTCTATGCGTTTTCGCTCGCATTCACTGCCGTCTGCCTCGTGCTCGGCGCCTGGTACGGCTGGTCGATCAGCGGCACCTTCACCGGCATGCTGTCGGTCCTGTGGATCGTCATCGTGCTTTCGATCCTCGAAATATCGCTCAGCTTCGACAATGCCGTGGTCAACGCCACCGTGCTGCGCGAGATGGATCCGGTGTGGCAGCAACGCTTCCTCACCATCGGCATTCTCATCGCCGTCTTCGGCATGCGGATCGTCTTTCCCATCGCCATCGTCGCCATTGCCGCAGGCGTCGGCCCGGTCGAGGCGGTATCGCTCTCTCTCAACAATCCCGAGGAATACGAGCGTATCGTTTCGAGCGCACATGTCGGCATCGCCGGCTTCGGCGGCGCATTTCTCGCCATGGTCGGCCTGTCGTTCTTCTTCGATCACGACAAGGACGTGCACTGGATCGGCGTGGTCGAACGCGCGATCAACAAGTTCTCCAACGTCCCCGCGGTGGAGATCGGCCTCGTCCTGCTGCTGGTCTATGCCGTCTCGACCATGCTCGCTCCCGACGATGCGATCACCTTCCTCACCGCCGCCATACTCGGCCTCGTCACCTATATCGCGGTCCACGCGCTCGGCGCGATCATCGAGGAACGCGAGGCGAGCAAGAAGGCTGCCGGAGAGATCGTCCGCTCGGGTCTCGGCGGCTTCATGTATCTCGAGGTGCTCGACGCCAGCTTCAGCTTCGACGGCGTGATCGGCGCCTTCGCCCTGTCGAACAACATGATCATCATCGCGCTCGGCCTTTCGGTCGGTGCCATGTTCGTGCGGTCGATGACGATCCACCTCGTGCGACAGGGCACGCTGTCGCAATATCGCTATCTCGAACACGGCGCCTTCTGGGCGATCATCGTGCTCGGCGCGATCATGCTGCTGTCGGCGAAGTTCCACATTCCCGAAACGATCACCGGCCTAATCGGCGCGATCCTGATCGGGGTCAGCTTCTGGTGGTCGGTGCGCTACAATCGCCGTCATCCGGAAGAGGCGCAGCTGACAGCCGACTAGCCAACGGCGCAGCCACGACCAGCTGCGCGAAATGATAGAGCAGCAGCGGCACGACGATGAATCCCGCGACCTCGGCGGGGAACAGGATGGTCGCCAGCGGCACGCCGATGGCGGCCGATTTCTGCGATCCGGCAAACAGGAAGGCGATCCGGTCCGCCCACGTCAGCCCGGCCCACCCGCTCGCCAGCCAGCTGCCGGCATGCGCCAGCGCGAGGAAGGCTGCTATCGCCAGCGCCAGCACGCCCCAGCCTGCGGGTGCGACGCGCGACCCGATGCCCTGCTCGACCGCGCCGGAAACCGCGACATAGACTGCGGCTGCGATGATGCCGCGGTCGAGCCACACGATCCCCTGCCTGTGGCGCAACACATGTCCGCGCATCCGCCCCTGCACGATCTGTCCCAGCGCGAAGGGCACGATCAGCATGACCACGATCTTCATCACTGCGTCGCTCCCGATCGCGCCCTCGCCGCTTCCGCCCAGCGCGAGGAAGATCGGCGCGGAAACGAACACACCGAGCAAGTTGAGCAGCGCCGCGGCAATCACCGACAGCGCCACATTGCCCCCGGCGAGCGAGGAATAGGAGGTGGCCGACTGCACCGTCGACGGCAGGCAGCCGAGATAGAGCAATCCGGCGGCAAGCAGCGCGGGCAGGAACGGCTGGGTCAGCAGCGACGCGCCCAGCCCGATCAGCGCCATCGCGCCGAACACCCACAGCACCAGCGGCAGCAGGAACCGCCAGTTCCTCATGCCCGCCGCCACGTCGCCGCGCGCGGTGCGGATGCCGTTCAGCAGGAACAGCACGAAAATGGCGACATTGACCACCATCTGTGCCGATCCGCGCGACGCGCCCGTGACCGGCACGATGGCAGCCAGCGCCATCGCCACCACCAGCATCCGGATCATCGGGTCTCTTGCCAGCGTGCGCATTGCCATGGTCCCGCCGTGCCTTCGCCGGCGACGCCTGTCTAGCTCCCGCTGATCGAATCGAGCTTGGCGGTCAGTTCGGCCCGCTCGGCCAGCGCGTCGGGCGGCAGCGCAGCGATCAGCGCGGCGGTCGCCTGCGGGCTCATCGGCTTCAGGTCGTGCGCGGCAATCGCAAATTGCAACTGTGCCTCGCTGTCGCCCAATTGTCCGGCGGCCAGGCTCCGCGCGGCCAGCACCCACGGCACCCGCCCCATGCCGCCGGCAATCGCCCGGTCGAGCAATTGCGCCGCCAGGCGCCAGTTGCCGACTGCGGCATAGGCATCGGCCAGCAGCGCTGCGGCCTGCATTTCGGAAGGGTTCGCCGCGACGAAGCTGCGCAGCAGCTGGCGGCTCGCTTCGCGCTCGTCCTGCGCGGCAATCCGGCGCAGGACCAGCGGCCAGTCGTGGCGGATCGCGGCGGCCTCGGCATAGCTCGCGCGCGCCGCACGCTTCTCGCCTGCCATCAGCAAGGCATCGCCCATGAAACCGCGCGGCCCGGCCGAATTGGGGAAGCGGCGCACATAACGCTCGCCATAGCCAACGGCCAATTCATATCGGCCCGCCAGCAGCGCGCTGCGGATAGAGCCGCGGAATTCCGACGCACTGCTGTTCTCGCCCGGCACCATGATCGACAGCGGCGAAGCCGTCGCCGAATCGCTGTCGAGCAGGCTTGCTGCCTCCTCGCGCTGGTCGAGGGTTTCGTACGACCGCGCAACGAGGATGCGCAGATAGGGCGATCCGTTGGGGCTCTCGGCAATCGCGCCGTACCGCTCGACCAGTTCCTCGTCCGATCCTGCACGCGCCAGCGCATAGGCCAGCAATTCCTGGATGGTCCGATTGTCGGGCTGCGCATCGGCCAGATTGGCCAGCGTCTGCGCCGCCCCGTCATGCTTGCCGCCGGCCATGTCCAGCACCGCCGACAACAGCAATGCTGCCGCCGTGTCGCGCGCATCGGCCATATAGCGGCCCAGCCAGTCGCGCGCGGCAACCAAATCGCCCTCGCGGGTCGCATGGACGGCACGGATCAAATTCGCACGCGCCTCGTCGCGATAGTCGCCTTCTACACCGTCCAGAGTGGCGATCGCGGCATCGCCATCGCCCGCATCCAGCTGCATCGCGGCGAGTTCCAGCCGGATGTCCTGGTCGGCAGGCCGCTTTTCCAACGCTCGCGCGAGCCAGTCCGCAGCTATCGCCTCGCCCTCGCGATCGTGCAGGATCTGGCCCCACAGAAGCAGTGCCGGTCCATGATCGGGGCCCTGTTCCAGCGCACGCTCCGCCGCCGCGATCGCGGGGGCCTGCGCCCCCAGCATGAAACGGAACCGGGCAATGTCGACCCACAGCGCGGCATCGTCCGGGTCCGCTTCCAGCGCCGCCGCCAGAGCATCGGTCGCCGCCTGCGTATCGCCTTCCCGGATTTCGAGCGCTGCCAGCATTCGCAGACCATGGACCTGCGTTGCGGGCGAAAACGCGCCCTCGCCCAGCCAGTCTCGCGCCGACACCAGGTCGTTGTTCGCCAGCGCGGCCTCGCCCATCAGCGCGGCCAGTTCGCTGCGCGGTGTGCCTTCGTCCATCACCCGGTCGAGCGTGATCTGCGCGGCCAGCGGATCGCCCGCGGCCAGCTGGTCTCGCGCCGTCTGGATATCGGGGGTCGGCTCTCCGGCGACGCTGCAGGCACCCAGGCTCGCCGCGATGACCGGCAGCCAGAACCGCCATTTCGGCCGCTCAAGCCTGGATGTCATACTGCTTCAGCAGGTCGTAAAGCGTGGGGCGGCTGATCCCCAGCAGCTTCGCGGCATGCGAGATATTGCCGTCGCTGCGCGTTATCGCCTTGCGGATCATCCTGCGATCCGCCTCCTCGCGCGCCCGCTTCAGGTTCAGGGCCACCGCCGCTTCGTCGTCGTCCTCGTCTTCGACCAGATCGAGGTCGCTGCGATGCACCAGCTTGTCCTCGGCCATGATCACCGCGCGCTTGACCCGGTTTTCCAGCTCGCGCACATTGCCCGGCCACCGCCACTCGTCGATGGCGGCCAGCGCATCGGGCGAAAAACCGCTGACCTTGGGGTTCATCTCCGCCGCGTGCCGCGCCAGGAAATGCCGCGCCAGCAAGACCGGGTCGCCGGGCCGATCGGCCAGTGCGGGGATTTTGACGACGATTTCGGCAAGGCGATAGAACAGGTCCTCGCGGAATGTCCCCGCGGCGATCATCGCTTCCAGATCCTGATGCGTGGCGCAGACGATCCGCGTATCGACCGCAATCGGCTTGCGTCCGCCGATCCTTTCGATCAACCGTTCCTGGATGAACCGCAGCAGCTTGACCTGCAGCGCCAGCGGTATGTCGCCGACCTCGTCGAGGAACAGCGTGCCGCCATGCGCCTGCTCGATCTTGCCTTCGGTGGTCCGGCTGGCTCCGGTGAACGATCCCTTTTCATGGCCGAACAGCTCGCTTTCCAGCAGCGTTTCTGGGATCGCGGCACAATTGATCGCCACGAAATTGCCAGCGCGCCGGTTGCTCGCCTCATGCAGCCCGCGGGCCAGCAGCTCTTTGCCCGATCCGCTCGCACCCAGCAGCATCACCGAAATATCGGTCGGGCCGACCCGCTCGATGGTGCGCGCGACGCGTGCCATTTCGGGCGCGCCGGTAATCATCGAGCCCAGGATGCGCTTGTCGGCGCCCACCTTCGCGGACAATTGCCGGTTTTCTTGTTCGATCCGGTGCAGGCGGAATGCCCGCTCCACGATCAGGCCAAGATCGTCGATATCGACCGGTTTCTGGTAGAAATCATAGGCACCGCGCTCGATCGCCTGCAGCGCGCTCTCGCGCGCACCGTGCCCGCTTGCCACCACCACCTTGGTATCGGGCTTGATGGCCATGATGGCGTCAAGCACCGCCATGCCCTCGCTGGTCCCGTCGGGATCGGGCGGCAGTCCCAGGTCCAGCGTGACGACCGCAGGCTCGACGGAGCGCAGCAGCGCGATCGCCTGGTCGCGATTGGCGGCCATCGCCACGTCGTAATCCTCATAGGCCCATTTCAGCTGCGCCTGCAGGCCCTCGTCATCTTCGACGATCAACAGCGCGGGTTTCTTCTCCGCGGCGCTCATGCGGCCTCCGGCTGCGCGGCTGCCAGGCGGCCCATCGCACTCGCCGGGAAACTCAGCGTGAACCGCGTGCCCAGCCCCGGATGCGATTCGACGTCGAGCCGACCGCCCATCGCCTTGATCGTTTCGCGCGCCTCGAATGCCCCGATCCCGAACCCGCCTTCCTTGGTCGACGTGAACGGCTTGAACAGGCCGTTGCGCAGGAATGCAGGCTCCATGCCTTCGCCCGTGTCGGTCACGGTGATGCGGCCGCTCAGGCCTTCGTTGACCACCTCGATCAGCACCGCCGCACGCTCGTCGCTCGCCTCGACGGCATTCTGCACGATGTGCGCCAGCGCCTGTTCCAGCGCTTCGGGATCGACTTCGGCCCGCACCTCGTCGCTGCGTACCATCGCCACCGGATGACTGCCCGCATAGCGTGCGCAGACGGCACGCGCCGCGCTTGCCAGATCGACCTCGCGCCGCCGTTGCGGAGAGGACTGCGCATAGCGCCCCAACCGCGCCAGCATCGCGTTGAGCTTGTCTGCGCTGCTCCGCAGAGTCACCAGCATGTCGCTGCGGAATTCCGGCTTGTCGGCATGCTTCTCGGCATTGCGCAGCAGCAGCGTCAACTGGCTCGACAGGTTCTTGATGTCGTGCATCACGAATGCCATGCGCCGGTTGAATTCATCGAACCGGCTTGCTTCCTGCAGCGATGCCTGGCTTGCCTCTTCGGCCAGATAGCTCGCCAGTTGCCGTCCGACGACGCGCAGCAGGTCGAAATCCTCCCAGTCGAGTTCGCGCCGGAATTCCGGCCTGGCCAGCACGACGATGCCCGCCAGCCTGTCGAAATGGATCAGCGGCACGGCTGCCCAGGCGCATTCGTCCGCCAGCATCCAGTCGGGCACCATCTCCAGCTCGCCCCGAACGTTGGAGCCGCCACGCGATTGTTCCAGATCCAGGACAAGCGCCTGCTCGACGAAAATGTCGGACATGCCTTCCGGGATCCTGCCCGTTTTGCCTGCCCAGTTTGCCAGCGCCACCGGTTCGAAATCGCCGTCTTCACCGCGCAGGAACAGAATCCCTCCGGGGCTCTCGGTGATATCGGACAGCGCCTTGATAACCCGTTCGTGCAGCGGGATCGCGCTCCCCCCGATCGTCCCCTCAAATTCGTCGAGGGCAGCCACAGCAGCGAAAGGCTCGCCGCCGCGACCAGCAGGCCGACCTGCACCATCACCGCCAGATCGCCGCCCAGCATGTCTATCAGCGACACCGCCAGCCCCATCGCTCCCAGGTACAGCGCGATCACGCCCAGCGACAGAAAGCGGAACGACACCATCCGCGAAGGCCGGAAGGCATGCGTCCGCGCCACGCGTCCGAAGCCCGTCGCGAACACGATCGCGACCAGCGCCAGCACAAAACCCCTTACTGCATCGAGTTCGGCCAAAGGCTGCCCGGCGAAATATGCAAGTGCATGATAATTAAGGATAAATGCCCAGAAACCCAACAATGCAGCAACTTGCCAGCGGATCGCCGACCGATCCTCTCCCGTATGTACATTATGAACTAACACCAACGCCCCCGCCGCCCCCAGCATGCCAAGCAGCGCGGAATAATCCGCAATACCATCCCCGGCGACAAGCAACGCACCGCGCAAAAACTCGACCACCGCGATCGACGCCAGCAAAGGAATGATCGGACGAAGACTGCGATCGCGTCCGTCACCACGAAAGAGGGTATAGATCACACCCAGCCAAGCGATACTGGTGACCGCACCCGCGGCAGCCGACGCTGTCGATGCTGGCCCGAAACTCGCCGATGCGACGCACCACCCGACCATGCAAGCAAGCGCCACCATCCCAGCCCAGCGCTCACCCCGCGCCACTCCTCCAGCACGCGCGATCCAGACTGCTGCCAGCGCACTAACCACGGCACCCGCAACGAAGCCGAAAAAACCGAAGGCGTCGACTACCAGGTTCATCGCGCACCTTCGGGCCAGATGATGACCCGCGCAGTCTGCAACAGGATCACCAGATCGAGGAAAGGCGTGTAATTTTTCGCATAATAGAGATCGTACTCGAGCTTCTGCCGCGCATCGTCCATGCTCGCGCCATAGGGGAAATTGACCTGCGCCCACCCAGTAATGCCCGGCTTCACCATGTGTCGCTCAGCGTAATATGGCAGCAATTTCTCGAGTTCGTCGACGAATTGCGGTCGCTCGGGCCGCGGCCCGACGAAGCTCATCTCGCCCTTCAGGACGCTCCACATCTGCGGTAGCTCGTCGATCCGCACCAGACGGATGAAGCGTCCGACCCGCGTGATACGCGGATCATCCCGCTCGGCCCATTTCGCGCCCCCTGCCTCGGCATCCTGTCGCATAGAGCGGAGTTTCAGTATCTCGAACGTTTCCCCGAAATGGCCGACCCGGATTTGCCGATAGAATGCCGGACCATTGCTTTCGAGCTTCACGAGCAGTCCGAAAATCAGGATCAATGGCCAGGTCACGAGGAGCAGCAACAGGCTGACCACGACGTCGAATACGCGCTTGGCGATGGTCGACAGCCGGCGGCCCGAGGCGAACCCGTCGGAGAAGATCAGCCAGCTGGGATTGACCGTATCCAGATCGACACGTCCCATTTCCCGCTCCAGCAGCGTCGAAAAGTCGCTGACATAGACACCCCGCGTCTTGACCCTCAGAAGATCCTTGAGAGGCAGGGAGTTGCGTCGTTCCTGCAATGCCAGCACGACTTCATCCGCCTGGATGCGAGAGACGAATTTTCCGAGATCAGGAATCGATGCGCGCGATACGGCTTCCGGCACCGTATTCTCTTCCGGGGACATCGCGATCACGCCGGCGACGCTAAACCCGCTTCCGTCCCTGTGCGACAGTTCGATCAGGCGTTTTGCCCTCTCCCCGGCGCCGAGGATCAGCACCCGCCGTGCGAATGTCGATGGATCGATCAGCCGACCGAGGAGCACGCGATTGGCGGTGAGGAGGAGGAGCGTCGTCCCCATCGCGTATAGCAGGACCGATCGCCAGACAGTCGAACCGGGAATCAAGAGGTTCACGAATGAAATGACGAAAACGCTCAAGCCCACGGCTACCAGCATCCGGCCAAACGCAAACCGGTGAGAACGCAGTGATTCCGGCAAGTACCCGCCGACCGCGATCAGGGCCAGCCATACCGTTAGTGCATAGCCTGTAATTGCCGGGAGTCTCGCCATGACGCTCGACGGTGCCATGTCGATTTGCGCCATGCGCAATTTCCATGCGAGCTCGGCTGCAACGAAGAGGAGGATAAACTCGACGACGCACAGCAACACCACCTTGTAGGGGAGATAATGCTTGAAAAGGCGTACCATGCTGCGTGTTCGAAACCATCACCCTTGCGTCAGGCTTTCCTAGCGCAAGAATGGTGAACTGTCGGTAAATTTTACAGTGTGATCGCGTGGTGCGATCGAGTGGCGCGATCGAGTGGCGCAAGTGATCTCGCGCTATCTCGATCGGGAGCTGGCGTTTATTCGCCGCCTACCGCGTCGTCCACGGCCTCTCCGGCATTCTGTGCAGCATCGCCGACCTGACCGGCCGCTTCGCCCACCTCATTGGCTGCACCGGCAATCGCATTATCCTTCGCGACTTCCGATCCGCTCATCTGGGTGAAGAGATAGATGCCGACGATTGCGAGAGCGATCAAACCCAGGGCAATCAACCAGCCAGACCCGCCGCTGCGACGGCCATCATCGGTAATGACCGTGTGAGTCGTATGCGTATCGCCCGAGGGTGTGTGTGTTTCCGTGATGCGTTCCTCGGTCATGGTCTTTCCTTCCTGATATTATCGTTTGAAGCGACCAACCCTTATCACGGATTGTCAGTTCCCGCAGAACCGCTAGCCGTTGGCAAACTCGAACGGTGTCGATCCCCGACGCATGCGATCGAAGGTCAGTGCGCGATTATGCGGCGGCAAGGATCGCTGCGGGCAATTTGCGCGGACGCAGGCTGCGCAACCAGGACCGATTGGCTGGGCATCGGCAGGGCGCAACGATAGCCCCCTTGCCTGCGCCAAATCCCGCGCAAGGACGGCTTCGATACCGATCGCGACCACGAATCTTGCCCGTCCCGGCGCGCCGCTTCCCTCGACGCTTTTCATCATCGTCAGCCAGCCGCCCTGCGGCTCTGCCGCGGAGTCGAGCGAGACATACTGGACGACCAGTTCGCCCGCACGATCGAAGGCGAGATGTGCATGCCACAGGGGACATGACGCCTCGGCAGTTGCGAAATGCGCGGAACTCGCGCCGGCAAAGCTCTTGGAAAACTGGCCCGCTCGATCAATCCTGATCATGAAGAATGGCAGTCCGCGCTGCCCAACACGCTGGAGTGTGGTGAGACGATGCGCGAGCTGCTCGAAACTGACGGAAAACCGCCTCTCCAACACCGGCAGATCATACTCGGTCGCCTCGCAAGCACGCAGGAAACGACCGTAAGGCATCAGAAGCGCAGCAGCGAAATAGCCTTGCAGATGACGCCTGAACAGCATCCGAGCCGATGGATCGCCTGCCTGACTGCCATGGACAAGCGCCTCGATCGGATCGCGCATTTCCAGGTTGGCAATTTGCAGGGCAAGCTGGAAATTGCGCGAAGCATGGCCAAGCATCTCCGACAACTGGATTTGCCGTGCATGAAGGTCGAGGCGGGCAAGACTTTCCGGCATTACATCGCGCGGCAAAATCCGTACTGACAATTGATGCCGTTCGCGCAGCCGTTCGGTCAATGCAATCCCGATTTCCGCCCGTGAAAGCCGCATTTCGTCTGCGAGTTGTTCAGCGGCATGGTCGAGATCGGCAAAATGGTTGCGCCATTTTTCGATCTCGCGCCGCGACGCGGCCAGCGGGTCCTCGCCCTGGCTCCGCCCCGACCCTGCCTGATCATAAAGGCGCGCGAAGGCGGCCGCAGCCTGGGGTGCATTCGAGAGAAACTCCTCGGCATCGTCCCGATCGATTGCCAAGTCGCCGAACCGCTCGTCTGCAAGGCGTCTGACGAGGCCGTCGATGCCGCCAATGGCTTCATCCTCGCGCAGCGCGGCTGGATCGAACGCGAATTCTTCGACAAGCGCCATGACCACGCGCGCACTCAAGGGACGCTGATTCCGCTCGATCAGATTCAAATAGCTGGGCGATATTGCCAACCGACCCGCCATCGCAGCCTGGGTAAGCCCTTCCCGCTTTCGCAGGCGCTTCAACGCGGGGCCGGCAAGTAAGGCTGTCTCCGCCATGCGATGTAACTTTCTTTACAACATTACACCAATACAATGGGTGATTAGCTAATCCAGACAACAAATCCTGTCAATTTTCCTGTTCGCGGCCAAGGTGACCCGCCAATCAGTTTGGCAAGGCCAACACGGCCCAAGCGACAGGAGCAAGTTTGTGACCTATCAAAGCCAGATTGCCCAGCTGGGCGAGACTATCGCAGCCAATGGAAATTCCTGGAACTCGATCGACGCGGCAAGCGCCGCCAGGATGGCAACGCAGAACCGGTTTCCGACCGGCCTCGATATCGCGCGCTACACGGCGAGGATCATGCGCGAAGACATGGAAAGCTACGACGCGGATCCAGCGCATTACACGCAGTCGCTCGGTTGCTGGCACGGCTTCATCGCCCAGCAAAAAATGATCAGCATCAAGAAGCATTTCGGCTCGACGAAGCGTCGGTATCTTTACCTGTCCGGCTGGATGGTCGCAGCCTTGCGCAGCGATTTCGGCCCTTTGCCCGACCAGTCGATGCACGAGAAAACCAGCGTCCCTGCACTCATTGGCGAACTCTATACCTTTCTAAAGCAGGCGGACGCTCGCGAACTTGGCGGATTATTCCGCCAGCTCGATGAGGCGAAAGCGATCGGCGATGCCGTCAATACGCATCGCCTGCTGCGCGAAATTGACGAGCACCAGACGCATGTGGTGCCGATCATCGCCGACATCGACGCCGGCTTCGGTAATGCCGAGGCAACCTATCTGCTGGCGAAGAAGATGATCGAAGCGGGTGCTTGCGCGCTGCAGATCGAAAATCAGGTTTCCGACGAGAAGCAATGCGGTCACCAGGACGGCAAGGTGACCGTCCCGCACGAGGATTTCCTCCAGAAGATCCGTGCGATCCGCTACGCATTCCTCGAACTCGGTGTGCCCGACGGGATCATCGTGGCGCGTACCGACAGCTTGGGCGCCGGTTTGACGAAGCAGATCGCCTATAGCACCGAACCCGGCGATCTGGGGGACCAGTATAACAGCTTCCTCGATTGCGACGAAATTGATGCCGACAGCATCGGCAATGGCCAGGTGTTCATCAGCCGCGACGGCAAGCTGCTGGCGCCCAAGCGTTTGCCGAGCAATCTTTACCAGTTCCGCGAGGGGACGGGAGAAGATCGCTGTGTGCTCGATTGCATTACGGCCCTGCAAAACGGTGCCGACCTGTTGTGGATCGAGACCGAGAAGCCGCATGTCGAACAGATTGCCGGCATGGTCGACCGCATTCGCGAAGTCGTCCCCAATGCGAAGCTGGTCTACAACAATTCACCCAGCTTCAACTGGACGCTGAATTTCCGTCAGCAGGTTTATGATGCTTGGGCCGAAGCGGGCAAGGACGTTAGCGCCTTCGATCGCGACCAGCTCATGAGTGCCGATTACGATTCGACCCCGCTCGCTGCGGAAGCCGACGAAAAGATCCGGACTTTCCAGGCCGATGCAGCCAGGCGGGCAGGCATTTTCCATCACCTGATCACGCTGCCGACATACCATACTGCGGCGCTGAGCACCGACAATCTCGCGAAAGAATATTTCGGCGAGCAGGCCATGCTCGGATACGTCAAGAACGTGCAGCGCGAGGAAATTCGCCAGGGTATCGCCTGCGTCAAGCACCAGAACATGGCGGGATCGGACATTGGCGACGATCACAAGGACTACTTTGCCGGGGAAGCCGCGCTCAAAGCCGGCGGCAAGGATAACACCATGAACCAGTTTGAAGCCGCTTGAGGAGAAAACGGATGACAAGCATCACCGACGAAGCACCCAAGACCGAACCGGGTCGCGCTCGCGCCCTGTTCTCCACGGCAGACTTCAGGCTGCTGCGAACTGCACTGATGCATTATGCGCGCCAGACCGACGATCGTGACGAACTCGCCAGGATCAACGCACTTCACCACCGGCTCGGCACCTACGTCCCTTCGGACGGATAAAGCCGAACGCTGCGGCAAACAGTTCTCCTGGGGAGGAGAAACGGCCGTCGAAGTGCCCCCAACACTTCGGCGGCCGTCATGATTTGAAAGGGCGTCAGCCTCCGGTTCGCGGCATGAGGTCGATAGCTGCTGTTGCTAGCGCCTCGGCCCCCGTCGCAATCACCTTTTCCGCATCGGGCGCCCAGAATGGCGAATGCAAGGACGGCAACGGCTTGCCTTCGTTGTTGAGCGCATCGAGCATGGGCTGCGGCGTGCCGCTGATCCAGAAGATCATGGATTGAACGTCGTCCGGTGCAGCCCGGCGGAATTGGCTGAAATCCTCGCCGCCCATGACCGAGGGCCACTCCATCACGCGCTCTTCGCCGAACCGCTCGCGAAATCCCTGGGCGATCTGCCGGCTGAATTCCGGGTCGTTGTAGGTCGAGGGCGTATATGGGTCCTCGACCGTCACCTCCGGCATCAACGCGTCGGGTAGACCGGCTGCGATTGCTTCACCGCGCGCGACGCGCCGAATGCCGTCGAGCAATTGCTTGCGGCTTTCGTCCGAGTAGCTGCGGACAGTCAGCTGCAGCTTCGCTTCGTCAGAGATGATGTTGTGCTTGGCGCCAGAATGGAAGCTGCCAACCGTAATGATTGCCGGGTCGAGCGGGCTGCTTTCCCGGCTGACGATCGTCTGCAGCTTCATCACGATTGCACTGGCGAGAACGATGGGATCCTTGGTCGTGTGCGGATAGGCGCCATGCCCGCCGACGCCCTTTACCGTGATGTCGACGCTATCGACATTGGCCAATGCGAAGCCGGGCGTGTATCCGATCGTTCCCGCAGGGGCCGGTGCGGCAGCATCGTGGAAAGCGATGGCGTAGTCCGGTTTAGGGAAGCGTGTATACAGACCGTCTTCGAGCATCGCGAGTGCTCCGAGGCCTATTTCTTCCGCTGGCTGAAGGACCATGACGAGCGTTCCCTGCCACTGGTCCTTGTGCGCGGCGAGCAACTGAGCCGCGCCAATAAAGCCGGTCATGTGCGTGTCGTGACCGCATGCATGCATCACTCCGGTTGTCACGCCGCTCGCCGGTGTGGCGGTAACCTTGCTCGCAAAGGGGAGCCCGGTCTGTTCGATCACGGGCAGACCGTCCATGTCTGCTCTCAGCATGACCGTCGGCCCCTCGCCGTTTCGCAGCACCGACACCACGCCCGTCTGACCGACGTTTTCGGTGACATCGAATCCAAGACTGCGCATGTGTTTCGCCAACTTGGCGGCGGTCTTGTGTTCCTGAAAGCTGAGTTCGGGATTGGCATGGAGGTCGCGATAAAGCTCCATCAGTTCCGGCATGTCCGCCGCCAAATCCGAACCGATGTCCTGCGCTGCTACCGGAGCAGCCGCGCTCATAGCGACCGCGATTGTGCCCATCTTAGAAATTTTCATTGTTTCCCCTCCCGAGACGCCAGACCTGGCTGACAATTTTCGATCCGTTGCCGACCTTAGAGCCCGTAAGTGACCACCAAGGCCAGTGACAGGGTCGTGACCATGATCAGCACTAGCGGAATTCCCGTTCGCAGATAATCGGCGAATTCGTAACTACCCTCCGCCATGATCAGCATATTTGTTTGATAGGCAATGGGCGTTGCGTAGCAGAGATTGCAGCCGAAAAGCACCGCGAGCACCAGCGGTTCAGGCGGAAGACCGAGTTGGTTTGCAATGGCAAATGCAATTGGCGTGCCGACTGTCGCTGCCGTCGCATTGGACGCGAAATTGGTAAGAAATGTCACCGCCAGCATGATCGCGGCAAGCGAGGCGGCGGGGCTAAGATATTGGAGGCCCGACGACATGACGACGCCAATCCAGTCGGCCGCGCCGCTTTCAAGGATGATACGGCCGATCGCGATGCTTGCCGCGACCAGCACAATGACCTTGGCAGATAGTGCCCGCCCGACCCGGTCGAACTTGACGCACCCTGTCACGAACATCAGGATCGCACCCGCCAATGCAGAAACGGCGATCGGTAACAGCCCCACCGAAGCCAGACCGACTGCGCCGACCATGATCCCCCCCGCCAACAATGCCTTCGAGCGGCGCGGCAGTTCCCGCATCCCCTCGAGCGTCAGCAGGCTGTCGGTCCTAGCAAAGTTCTGCAAGTCTTCGGGCAAGCCCATGACCAGCAGCACGTCGCCTTCCGCAAAGCGCATGTCGCCCCCCTCGGAGAACTGGCTGCGCTCGCCGACAATTCTCTCTGGTCGGTGCGTACCGATCACCGCGACGCCATAAAGGTCGGCAATGCCCGAACTGGGCAAGGTGCGCCCGATGAGCCGCGAATCCGCGGTCACCGTCATTTCGACGACGACGATATCGACGCGCTTTTCATCCGACCGCCTACGAATCCGGTCGATCACCCAACTAGGCGCGGCATCGCCGCGAAGGACGCGCATCGCCTCTTCGATCTCTTCATGCGTGCCTGACATGCGCAGGCGGTGCTGGGGTCGCAACAGGCCGGTCGGGACCTCTTCGAACCGGATGCCCCGCGGAAGCCGAGATGCGACTTCCGAAAGCTCACGGCCATTCATCACCGACTCTTCAGTCACGCGCAAACGGGTCTGAAAGCGCCGCGGCTCGACCGATTCCTCGACACGATTGTCGCGCAGCATGCGCGGCATCACCAGCCAGAGATACGGCAGCGCAACGAGTGCCGCGAACAGGACGATCGGTGTGTATGAAAAAACGCCCATCGGCTCCATGCCGAGATCGACCGCGATCGACACGACAAGAATATTGGTGGAGGTGCCGATAGTTGTCGCCATTCCGCCGATCAGGACCGCGGCATTGAGCGGTATCAACGTCTTGGAGGCGGGCATCGCCCCGCGTGCGGCCAGGCTGACAAAAATCGGCAGGAGCAAGACCAGGACCGGCGTATCGTTGACCGCCATGGATAGAAACATGGCCACCAGTAGCGAAACCAGCAGCCCAAGCTGGCCGTTGATCTTGAAAACCCGTTCCAGAAAACGCGCCGCCGGCTCCAAGGCACCGGTGACGACGAGCCCCCTGCCCATGATCATCAGCGCGCAAATCGTGATCAGCGCGTAATGACCGAAGCCCGCAAAGGCGAGCGCGAGTCCGTCGGTCGGCCGCATCCCTTCAAGCGGGAAGAAATAGAGCCCGACGGCTATGATCGCGATTGTCAGCAGCGACACGATCTCTACCGACATGCGTCCCCGGGCGAAGGCGACGAACATGGCAATGGTCACCGCCATGGCAGCCATTGCGTGATAAGACGGCATTTCGATCATTCGTCCTACCGAATTCCAGTTTCGTGCAGCCTTCGCAAGCCCCGGCCGCGAAAAACCCGCCCGAACCAGCGAATATGGCAAGATGTTGAAAGTGTGGTGCCCCTGGCCCGACTCGAACGGGCACTTCCGAAGAAACTCGATTTTGAGTCGAGCGCGTCTACCAATTCCACCACAGGGGCACTCTGGAGAGCCGCGGGATTAGCCGCGCCGCGTCAGGCTTTCAAGGCATTCACTAGCAGTTTGTGCAATTTCGAATGGAGGCCATCGTTTGCTGCCAGCACCTCTGCAGAATGGATCGGCTGCGAGCGTCCGCGGAAGTCGGAAACGAAGCCGCCCGCCTCGCGCACGATCAGGCATCCCGCGGCCGTATCCCAGTCGTTGAGGCCGCTTTCCCAAAATCCGTCGAACCGGCCCGCTGCCAGCCACGCCAGATCAAGCGAGGCCGCACCGTATCGCCTTATGCCTGCGACATTAGGACCGATCGCTGCGAAAATCTTCGACCATTCTGTGAAATCGCCATGCCCCTGAAAGGGGATGCCGGTAGCGATGAGCGCGTCGGAAGGATTGCGCCGCGAGGACACCCGCAGCCTGCCGTCATGCAACCAGGCTCCGCGGCTTTTCTCGGCCCAGAATGTATCGTCGGTGACTGGATTGTACACGACGGCGGCCGTAACATCCCCCCAGCCTCCTCCACCAAGCTTGGGCTCCTGAACCGCGATGCTGATGGCGAAATGGGGAATGCCGTGGAGGAAATTGCTCGTCCCATCGAGCGGATCCACAATCCAGCGCGGCTTGTCCGGATCGCCGTCGATCGTCCCCGCTTCTTCCATGACGAAACCCCAATCGGGGCGCGCAGCGATAAGTTCGTCGTAAACCGCGCGTTCGGCGCGCATGTCGGCTTTCGACACGAAATCCGCCGGACCCTTTCGACTGACCTGAAGATGCTCGATTTCGCCGAAATCGCGCCGCAAACGCCCGCCAGCCTTGCGTGCAGCGCGTTCCATGACGCGGATCAGTCCGGAAATAGCAGCCATCTGACTTGTCAGTTCGCTTTGCCGACGTAACTCTGTTCGTAGACGTCGACGATGATACGCGTACCACTTTCGATGTGCGGCGGCACCATGATGCGAACACCATTGTCCAGCATGGCCGGCTTGTAGCTGGACGAGGCGGTCTGCCCCTTCACCACTGCATCGGCCTCCACGATGTCCGCTTCGACCTGCTGCGGCAGTTCGACCGAAATCGGCTTTTCCTCCCAGAGTTCGAGCTTCACCTGCATCCCGTCCTGGAGAAAGGGCCGTGCATCACCGAGCAGATCGCTCGGCAGGTTTATCTGTTCGTAGGTGCTCTGATCCATGAACACGAGCTGGTCGCCATCTTCATAGAGAAATTGATAGTCTGCCGTGTCGAGGCGGACCTTCTCGACAGTGTCGGCACTGCGGAAACGCACGTTGGTCTTTCGACCATCTTGCAGGTTCTTCATTTCGACCTGCATATATGCACCCCCTTTACCGGGCTGCGTATGCTGGATCTTGGCGACCTTCCAGATTCCGCCTTCGTATTCGATAATATTGCCAGGACGGATGTCTACGCCGCTGATCTTCATGAGAAACCTACCTTGATGTGAAAGAGCGCCGCCAATCATCAGCGGACATGCGCCGCGCGCCTTACAGGAGGTGGGCGTTTCCGGCAAGGTGGTGGAAAAATTCGCCTCGATGCACTATATTGCAGAAGAGGAAACCCTATGAACCGCTCACTTATCTTTTCGACATCACTCGCCGCAATGGCGGTGCTTGCTGCTCCCGTATTCGCCCAGGGGCAACTCGACCTGCTGCCGCAGGGTCAATATACCTGCGCCCTGCCCGGAAATGCGTCGGGCAAGGCATGGAACGAGGTGCCGCAGCGAAATTTCGTGATTACAGGCGCGTCCAGTTACCGCGCAGGCAATGGCTCTGGAACATACCTGATGGAAGGTAGCCGGGTGACTTTCACGCGTGGTCCGATGAAGGGGCAGAAAATGCAACGCGTCGCATCCGGCATGTTGCAGGAAATCAAGTCCGACGGAAAACTGGGCCGTCTGCGCTGCCATCGCGGCGGGCCACAGGCGGGATGACCGCTATTCGCCTCTCAATATTCTGAACGGATTGATCGCAGTTGCAGGCTCCCACCACTCTGCATCTGTGGTGGTCTGCAAGATGGCAAAATGCAGGTGGGGCGCCTCTTCCGAAGCGTTGCCAGAAGATCCGACGGTTCCTAGCCGCTGGCCGCGCCTGACGCGCTGCCCTTCTTTCAGTCCTTCGGCATACTTATCCAGATGGGCGTAATAATGGATTGTTTCGCCATCGGGCGATCGCACATAAATAGTGTTGCCGCCCGCGTCCGACCGAAACAGCTTCTCCACAGTCCCCGGCGCTGCGGCCACTACGCTCGTGCCGCTAGGCGCCATGATATCTATCGCCTCGTGCAGCCGAGTCCCTTCACCACGGGAATCACTGAAGGTATCGGTAAGATCACCCGGTCGCACGTTGAGAACGGGTACCTGAAGCAGGACATTTTCACTGGACGCGGGAACGGTGGGGACGCTCGTATCGAGCACACCGCTCCCGTCAGTCTCACCCGCCGCATCAGCAACTCCGGGCGCAGTTATTCCCGGCGACGGGCTCGGCGCCGCCTCAGCCGGCCGCGTCGTCTGGCGCTGGCTGTCCGCCGTGGCGTTAGGATACGGTCGAGGAACTTCATAACGCTGGCTTAGCGTCTCATTCTTCGAAAATCACCTCTGTCGATTGCGAAACCATTTGCGCAAGCCGCGCAGCATCCCAGTTGGTCAGTCGCACGCATCCACTGCTTTGCGCACGACCGATCGTTTCGGGGTCCGGAGTGCCATGAATACCGTAATGTTCTTTGCTCAGGTCGATCCAGACGACACCGACGGGACTATTTGGTCCAGCGGGCAGCTTGTAGGTTTCGCCATCCGAATCGTTTTTACCGAGAACCTCGGGATCATAACTATAGGGCGGATTGTAGGCTTCGCCGAGAATGTCCCATTCACCGATCGGAAGCGGAAAGCGGCTGGAGCCAGAGCTCACGGTGAACAAAGCCACGAGTTTCTCGTCCTGATACGCTTTCAGTGTCTTGCCGGCCTTGCTTACAACAATCCGGTCAACTTGCGGCTGCTCGCTTCCGACACCCAGCGAGACCAGTGTGCGCTGCCAGTTTTGATCGTCGAGCGAACCCGGCGCAATCCGGTCACCGCCGATATTGGGAACCCTGATCTGCTGACTTGCCGAGAAAATACTGTCCGGTCCCTCTTCAGGCTCGAACTCGGAATCCGAGCGGCTGTCCGACTTCTGCGGGGTCGACGAAGTTTCTGGGGTCTCAGTTCCGGACGGCTTTGTTTCATCGTTGGCATCAGGATCGGTGGCCATTCCAGCCGGTCGTCCACCAGGGTTGAGCTGCTGCAACACCTCTACCGTCGTATGAAAACGTTCGGCCAACTTCTCGTCCAGCGATTCGTAGCCCAAGTTCTCCATTTCCGCCTGATCGGCCGGATCATCGGGCATGGCGAAATATTTCTGGCTTGCCCAGCTCTTCGGGATGGTCACCACGCGAGTTGCGGGAATATGCTCCCACTCGGCCAAAGCAGCCTTCGTCGCTTCGTCCAGTTCGCCCGTGACTTCGAGCGAGTTCGCCTCCTGGAAGCCGCGCAGAGCATTTTCGGTGCTCATGCCCATCTTGCCATCGATCACACCAGGCCCAAATCCGCGACGGTCCAGCACAACCTGCGCCTGCATGATCGGTCGCTCTTCGCTGTCGGGAATGGCGTCGTCGTCACCAGCTATTGCATCGCCCTTGCCATAGGCGGCGTCGTTGGAGGCCATTGCATCGGCAAGATTGTCATCGCCATAGGCTTCGTAACCCAGGTCCTGATCGTTGCCCACATTTGCCGAAGTTTCCGCATCGGCATTGTCCTGCCCCTGCATGCCGCACGCGGCGAGTGCCAATGACGATACGGCGAGAAATAGAAGATTGCGCATGCGTGCTCCCTGATTAAATCGGGACGCGACCCGCCCCCTTGCAACGACACAACTCAGTTCGCGCGAATTTGCTCCGCAAACTCGCACATAGCTTGCCCCTCGTCACCGTTCCAGACGGCGCCAGAGACTGCGAGAAAATCTGCGCCAGCAACGATGAGTTCGCGACAGTTCGCAGGCGTAATTCCGCCGATCGCCACCGACGGAATTTCGACCATCTCGTTCCACCACTCAAGCAGGTCGATCTCCGCATGATGTTCTGTCTGCTTGGTGGAGCTCGGGAAAAACGCGCCGAATGCGACGTAATCCGCTCCAGCCTCGCCAGCCTCGAGTGCAAGGTGGCGCGATGCATGGCATGTCACCCCGATCTGGGCATCTCGGCCGAGGGCTTCGCGTGCATCCCTAGGATCGCCGTCGCTCTGTCCGAGGTGCACGCCATCAGCGCCTAGCCGCTTTGCAAGCGCAATGTCGTCGTTCACGATGAACGCAACGTCGCGCGCCGCGCAAATCGACTGGAGGGGTTCGGCAAGGCGGGCCGCCTCATGCTGTTCGACGTCCTTGACCCGGAACTGGAAAGCCGTTGCGACGCCATCCCCGGCATCGAGTGCCCGCTCGAGTCGGGCAGGAAATGTGCCGCTCACTTCCAGCGGCGATATCAGGTAGATCTGGGTGGATATCTTGTCAGTCATGGAACGCGGTTACCGACTTCGCGCCGGCACGTCACCTATTCAGCAGCCCGAAAGCAGCGGCGTTGTCTGATTGCTGCATGCAACGATACCTAATCGCGTGCCTTGCCGTCCCACTGGCAGCCTGCTCGGTCATTCCCGACACGCCGATGGTCGGTCGCGAGACTGCAGCGCAAGGGACGCCGGTCGCTCTCGGAGAGCCGGTTTGGGCAGGCGACACGATCCTCA
>QFNA01000176.1 GCA_003248395.1 Citromicrobium sp. | reverse complement strand
GGGACTGTTTCTTAATCGGTGTTTTGGCCCGACACGCTGGGTGAATGCTCAGCGGGAAGGGTGCCGTGATGACGACACTAGATGATGTGACGAAGAAGAAATCGACACCACCGTCGGCCGAGGAGGCGGCGGCAGCTGAGCTGGTGCGGTTGGCGAAGGAGCAGGGCCTGTCGTTGACGGGTCCGGATGGGCTGCTCAAGCAGTTCACCAAAACGGTCCTGGAAACCGCGCTGAACGAGGAGATGACCGAGCACCTCGGGCACGACAAGAACCAAGCCAAGCCCGATCGGGAGTCAACAAATATCCGCAACGGGACCCGGCCGAAAACGGTGCTGACCGAGTCCACCGGCCAGGTACCGATCGAAGTCCCCAGAGACCGCGAAGGCACCTTCGAACCGCAGATCGTCAAGAAACGACAGCGCCGACTCAACGGCGTGGATGAGATCGTTTTATCGTTGTACGCCAAGGGTTTAACGACCGGTGAGATCAGCGCGCACTTCGCGGAAATCTACGGCGCATCGGTCTCGAAGGAGACCATCTCGCGGATCACCGACAAGGTGATCGAGGAGATGCAGGACTGGTCCGCGCGGCCGCTCGATGAGGTGTACGCGGCGATTTTCATCGACGCCATCGTCGTCAAAGTCCGCGACGGCCAGGTCGCGAACAGGCCGATCTACGCCGCCATCGGGGTGAGTCTGGACGGCCGCCGCGACGTACTCGGGTTGTGGGCCGGCACCGGTGGCGAGGGCGCCAAGTTCTGGATGAGCGTGCTCACCGACATCCGCAACCGCGGCACCAAGGACGTGTTCTTCCTGGTCTGCGACGGTCTCAAAGGACTGCCGGAGGTGGTGGAGAACGTCTGGCCGGCCACCACCGTCCAAACATGTGTCGTGCACTTAATCCGCAACACCTTTCGGCTCTCGGCACGGCAGCACTGGGACGCGCTCAAACGGGAACTGAAGCCGATCTACACAGCACCGAGCGAGCCCGCCGCCCGAGCTGCTTTCGACGACCTGGCCGAGAACTGGGGCACACGGTATCCGGCGATCATCCGGATGTGGAACAACGCCTGGCCAGAGTTCATCCCGTTCCTCGACTACGACACCGAGATACGGCGAGTCTTGTGCTCTACCAACGCTATCGAGTCTCTGAATGCGCGGTACCGGCGTGCGGTGAAAGCACGAGGTCATTTCCCCAGCGAGCAGGCCGCGTTGAAATGTTTGTACCTGGTGACCCGTTCGCTGGACCCGACCGGCAGAGGTCAGGCACGATGGATCACACGGTGGAAGCCCGCTCTGAACGCTTTCGCGATCACCTTCGCGGACCGTTGGCCCGGATCAGAAACCTACTAATGGAAAACGGCCGAAACACCGTTAACGGGATAGTCCC